>JAZSJA010000090.1:0-12223 GCA_045534095.1 Acutalibacteraceae bacterium
GGTCAAATTTTTTTGATTTTACTTTATCAATAGGCTCTTTTGAATCTTCTTCAGTATCAATTAAA
This sequence comes from Acutalibacteraceae bacterium, assembly GCA_045534095.1. GTDB lineage: Bacteria > Bacillota > Clostridia > Oscillospirales > Acutalibacteraceae > UMGS1279. The sequence goes on from JAZSJA010000090.1 coordinate 66, forward strand.
TAATCCCTTTCCACTTACCATTCCTCCAAAAAAGTTTTTTATTTAATTGTATGAATGAAGGAAGAATATAATGCAAAAATAGACCTATTATTTGAAACAACATTAAACCCCGCTTTGTTGCTTATCACAACAAAGCGGGGTTTGAAATTCTAACACTATTAATACAAATTATTTATCCACAAAGCATATATGATTCCAACAGCAAGTGCAACACCAAAAAGAACAATACACAAAATTGTATAATTTCTATTTCCGGTTGCTTTAATATTAGGTAGCACATACGACGGTTTTACCTTCTTAAGTTCTGTTGCAAATGTTATTAGTGCGTTTTTCTCGTATACAGCCGTTTTGCAAAATTGTATATGTCTAAAATGCAGATTAAGAGCATTTTCTAATGCCCATGCCATTGTATTGTTATATAATTCATCATCTTTGAATATGCTTACGTTAGCATAACAATGAATAAAAATACCACCAATTTGAATGCTTCTTAATCTTGATTCATGCCTTGCTTTTCTAGTCGCATCCAAGCTCAATCCTGCTCCATAAACACCAGTCATAGCCATTGTTCCATTGCCTTGTGTAACAGACCTATAAAAATTCTCGCTTGCAGTTGTAAGCCATAAAGCCGTTTTTTGACATTGATTCATAACCTCTTCAACCGCTATCCTCCGTGCTTGTTTATCTTCTATTGTATTTTTAATAAGTTCGAAAACCTTTGGTAAACAATTTTGAACACTTATAGCTGCCGACGCAATTTCTCCATTTGTAATTGTATTTGTTTTTAATATAACAAGATAAAACATAGCTTCCCAACTATTAGGATTTATAGCACTTATTTCCTCATAATGCTTAAGTGCCGTTGCATCATCCGATGTTTCTCTAGCATTTCTAGCTGCTTGAAATAATTTTTCCAGTCGTTCTTCGTTTATTGATGCCTGTCCAATAATCTCAGTCATTTTTCATTCCTCTTTCTGTTGTTAGTAAGATAATTGTACAAATTCTTATCTTTAACACAATTATAACCTAAAAATATGTTAATGTCAAGATAAATTCTTATCTTTAACATAAAATATTCAGAGGTGTTAATATGAAAATCTACGATTACAATGGTAAAAAGAATATTTGCGGTGAAAAAATACATGAAGCAAGATGTAAATTACGACTCACTCAAAGCGATTTAGCCGCAAAACTTCAAATTAACGGAATTATAATTGAAAGAGATAGTATTTCCAGAATAGAAATAGGAACCCGTTTTGTTGCTGATTATGAATTAAGAGAATTAGCAAAAATTTTAAAGGTTTCTGTAAATTGGCTACTAGGTATAGAGGGATAATTTTTTAAACAAAAAAATCCGTGTGGAGGAATAACCTCTGCACGGATTTTTATTTGATGTTTTTTGTTATTTAAGGCGGCGATAAATTGTTATTTGAAGATGTAATTTGTGGGTTAAAAATGAATACGACCCTTCACCACATTATTTTGCTAAAACAACATTTTTTAAACCCAAACATTTGAAAAAGAACAAAAAACAGCCTCGTTCCTATGGTCTTGCGGCCGCGGAACGAGACTTTTATATTCATTAAATCTATGTCAAAAATTTGCCTTAAAACAACATTTGACGTGGACGCGGGGTGAAAATCACGCCGCATCCACTAACCTATTCGTAATTGGATCAAACGCTAGCGTTTGCGCCAAACCATTTTGTTTACTACACCGGTGTAGGACTGAATTATTTTAACAACCTTGGTGGAAACGTTTTCTTCCACGTAATCGGGTACAGGAATACCATAATCACCGTTATCGTTCATTTCTACTGCAGTAATAACTGCTTGAAGCAAAGATGTTTCGTCAATACCTGCAAGGACGAAGCAGGCTTTATCTAAAGCCTCGGGGCGCTCGGTAGAGGTGCGTATGCAAACTGCAGGGAACGGATTACCGATACTTGTGAAGAAAGAACTTTCCTCAGGTAAAGTACCGCTGTCAGATACAACTGCATATGCATTCATTTGAAGCTTGTTATAATCATGGAAGCCTAAGGGCTCATGCTGAATAACTCGACTGTCAAGCTTAAAACCGCTCTGCTCCAAACGCTTTTTGGATCTTGGATGGCAGGAATAAAGTATGGGCATATCATACCTTTCAGCAAGCTTGTTTATGGCTGTGAAAAGCGATAAGAAGTTCGCCTCGGTATCAATATTCTCCTCACGATGAGCCGAAAGAAGCATATATCGTTTAGGTTCTAAACCTAATTTCTCTAAAATGTTGCTTGCCTTAATATCCTCTAAATTATTACGCAAAACCTCCGCCATAGGTGAGCCTGTAACGTAGGTGCGTTCTTTTGGTAAACCACACTCGTGAAGATATTTTCTGGCGTGCTCGGAATACGCCAAATTAACGTCAGAAATAATATCTACAATTCTGCGATTAGTTTCCTCAGGCAAACATTCATCCTTACAACGATTACCCGCCTCCATATGGAAAATAGCAATGTAAAGTCGCTTTGCGGATATTGCCGAAAGGCATGAGGTTGTTTCACCCAAAATAAGAAGTGCGTCAGGCTTGATCTGATTCATAAGCTTGTAGGAGCAGTTTATAATATTACCCACCGTTGCACCTAAATCATCGCCAACAGCATCCATATAAACCTCAGGTTCTTCAAGTTTTAAATCCTTAAAAAATACACCATTGAGATTGTAATCATAATTCTGACCTGTATGTGCTAATACAGTATCAAAATATTTTCTACACTTATCAATAACGGCACCAAGGCGAATAATTTCAGGGCGTGTGCCTACAATTATTAAAAGCTTTAGTTTACCGTTGTTTTTAAAACTTATATTTGAATAATCTGTTCTAATTTCCATTTTTTATTCCTCCACAGGTAAAAAGAATGTATCAGGATTTTCTTTATCAAACTGCTCGTTTGCCCACATAAGTGTTACGAGATTTTCGCTTTCGCTAAGGTTTATAATATTATGGGTGTATCCGGGGAGCATATGTACCGCTTCGATTTTATCGCCCGAAACATAAAAATTAAGCACCTCATCGCTATGGATATTTCTTTGCTGAATAAGTCCCTTACCCGAAACTACTATAAAAAATTCCCATTTTGAGTGATGCCAATGCTGGCCTTTTGTGATGCCGGGGGCAGATATATTTACGCTAAACTGACCACATTTTTTGGTTTTTAAAAGCTCGGTAAAACTGCCGCGTGCATCCACGTTCATTTTAAGAGGGAAGGAAACCTTTTCTTTAGGCAGATATGAAAGATAGGTAGAATATAATTTTTTGATAAAAGAGTTATTTGGTATCTCGGGCATTACAAGATTATTTGGTTGCTCGCTGAAGGTTTTAATATTTTCTACTATTTCACCCAAGGTTACCTTATGAGTTGTAGGCACGTAGCAAAATGCTCCGTTATCTATTGGAGAAGGCTCGGTGCCATCATAATCACAGTAATGCTCCCTACCCTCAAGCGCTAATAACATCTCATTCACTAAATCATCAATATAAAGAAGTTCAAGTTCTACAGTCGGATCATTCACCTGAATGGGAAGTCCATTTGCAATGTTATGACAGAAGGTAGCAACCGCCGAATTATAATTTGGTCTGCACCATTTGCCAAAAAGATTTGGGAAACGATAAATTAAAATCTTATTGCCATTTTGTGCAGCAAAATCTCGAAGCAGTTCCTCTCCTGCAAGTTTTGATTTACCGTAATCAGATCCGGCATATCTGCCAATAAGACTTGCCTGAACCGAGCTTGCAAGCATTATGGGACATTTATTGTTTTTTGCTTTAAGAACGGATAAAGCATTATCAACAGCGGTATAATTGCCTTCTAAAAATTCTTTAGTATCTTTAGGGCGATTTACTCCTGCAAGATAAAAAACAAATTCCGCATCCTCACAATATTTTTGCAGTTCATCGTATGACGAATCGATATCATACTCGTATACGGTATGCTCCTTTTGTTTTAAGGTAGCACAAAGATTTTTACCTACAAATCCCTTTGCTCCTGTAACCAAAATTTTCATAAACTTAACCTCTTTTAACCAGTTTAATCATGTAATCTCATTTGGCGAGCGTTTCTATGCATATAAACGCTCATAATAACACCTATTCCCGCAAAAAGACACACAAGAGAGGTACCGCCCGCACTGAAAAATGGTAGCGGTACACCTATAACGGGAGTAAGCGAAAGACACATTCCAAGATTTATTATTATTTGTGAAAAAAGCATTGCAAAAACGCCAACACACATAAGCTTGCCACGTTTTTCACGTGCGATTGCACCTATTCTTAATATTCTAAGGCATATTGCCGCAAGAATAACAAGACACAATAGGCAACCTATAACACCAAGTTCCTCACCTATGCTTACAAAAATAAAATCGTTATAACTCTCCGGAACGGTACCGGCTTTTGTAAGAGGGCCATTAAAAAGACCTTTTCCAAACCATCCGCCACTTGCGAGAGCAACTCTTCCCGTCCATTGTTGCCAGTCGGAGCCCTGTAAATCATCCTCCAGGTTAAACATTGATTGCAGTCTGGCTTGCTGGGCATCATTCATAACCAGAAAATATATAATCGGAGCCGCCACCAAAACAGTAACTATCAATATTATGAAATATCTTGCTTTAAGCCCTGCCGCAAAAAGCATTATAAGCATTATTGCGGCAAATATCATTGCAGTACCATCATCACCCTGAAGATGAACAAGCAGTACAGGGAAAGCACCATGAATACATAACGGAATTAAATATTTAAGATTATTTATTCTGTTTTCGACCTTTTCTATATGAATTGAAAAGGTTATTATAAAGGCAATTTTAAGTAGCTCGGCAGGCTGAAAGGTAAGACCGCCGGGAAGTCTGAGCCAGGCTTTATCGTCAGTACCCTCAGGTGCAAAACCAATAAAAAAGGTTAAAATTACCGGCACCAAGCCCACAAGCACAATAAGAGGCCAAAGTTTTTTATAATAGTTATAATCCAAACTAGAAATAATAACAACTCCCACAACACCTATAAACAGGGTTATAAGCTGTGTAAAAAACTGACGATCGCTACCTATATAACTTGTTGCGGACCAAACAGCAATACATCCAAATCCACCGGCAGCAATACAAAAAATAAATAAAAGTTTATCACATTCGCGTATATAATCGGCAATGGTATTCCATATCCCTCGCAAAAAATCACATCCTTTTCATATTATTATATAAGAAAATTTCAAAATGTTCAAGTAAATACTTTAAATAGTTTAAATTTTATGCTATAATTAGAAAAAAATAGTATTTTGGAGCGAATTTTAATTGAAAAAAGAGTTTATTACCAATAGTGCAAAGGAAACCTTTGAACTTGCAAATAAAATTGGCAGTTTAATAAATGAGAAATGTGTTATAGCGTTTTTAGGTGGTCTGGGCTCAGGTAAAACCTGTTTTACAACCGGATTTGTGAAGGGTATGGATTATTTTGGCGAGGTAAACTCCCCCACCTTTGCAATAGTAAATGAATACATAGGCGGACGGCTTCCCATTTACCATTTTGATATGTACAGAATCGCTGACGAGGACGAGCTTTATTCAATAGGCTTTTACGATTATATGGACGAAGATGCTGTTTTGGTTATTGAATGGAGCGAAAATATAATTGATTCCCTTCCTGAGGATTCTATTTATGTTAAGTTTGAAAGTGACGGTCAAACCACCCGTACAATTACCATAGAATGCAAAAATGATAAAGACTTTTTTAAGGAGCTATAAAATATGAAGGTTTTAGCAATAGATTGCTCGGCAAAATCGGTATCGGCTGCCATTGCCAATAACGGAAAGCTTATTGCAGAGGGCTTTTTAAACATTAAGCTAACCCACTCTGAGACGCTTATTCCTATAATAAATCAAACTTTAGATAACGCCCGCCTTAACTTAAATGATATTGATGCCTTTGCCGTTACTGCAGGCCCCGGCTCCTTTACAGGAATCAGAATAGGTATAAGTGCAATAAAGGGTATGGCATTTGCTGAAAACAAGCCGGTATATGCTTTTTCCACTTTGCAGGCTATGGCACTTGCCTTCGAGGGAGATTTAAATTCTAAAAAAATCATTTGCGGACTTATGGACGCAAGACGCAACCAATTCTACAACGCACTTTTCAAGATTGAAAATGGCAAGATATCTCGCCTTACGGATGATAGACTAATTGAAGCCGAAGTTTTAAAAGACGAACTTAAAGAGTTTAAAATCCCCATTGTTCTTATGGGAGATGGTGCAGAGCTTTTCTCATCGCTTATGGGCGAATCTGAAAACATAGCGTTAGCTCCCGAATGCATACGTATTCAAAGGGCTGGCGGTATGGCAATTAAAGCATCAGCTGACCAAAACCTGACGCCCCTTTCTCCTGAATCGCTCCAAGCAATATATTTAAGAAAATCCCAAGCCGAGAGAGAAAGAGAAGAAAAGTTGAATAAATAAAAGAATATTCATTTAAAAAGAACTGCGGAAGAAGTTTAATTTTTAAAAAACTTCTTCCGCAGTTTTGTGTTCTAAATACAATTTTTTGTGATAAATTGTTATTTGAACGCTAGGCGTTCTTTTTATCCGAATAGGTTTTGTACAAACGGCCTAGTCTCGTTCCGCGGCCGGAAAGATATAGATAAATTGTTATTTTTTGCACAATTTTAGAGTAACACTGTAGGGGATGGCCCCTCGACATCCCTAAAAAGGTCAGCACCGACGAATGGTTTGCACAATCTTTAAAAAATGCATAAATAAAGGGTTTTGTCGTAGGGAACGGGCTTGCTCGTTCCGCAAAAATAGCCCAAACTTTAACTTTTAATGTGCTCTATTACAGATTTTTGTTTTTTTGAAATTCCTTTTAGATTTTTCTATTGATAAATTTTTACCTTTATGATAAAATTAAAGTGCCAAACAAAACTTAATAAAGCAAATGTAAGATAACCTTTCCATTATTGAAAGTGTATATCTTTATTTTTGTTGCGTAAATTATATTTATGGATTTAGTAAAAACACAAATCCCACAAAGATAATTTGCGTGGCTTTGCTTGCATTTGCTTTGAGTTTTGTTTGGCGACAACTGGGGTTTGTGCTTTTCAGTGCGATAACTTCGGTTGTCGCACTTTTTTATTTTTACGGGAAATAAAGAATTAAAAGGAGGATTAAAGATTTTTTAATATCCATAAGTTAAAAAGGTGCAAAAATAATATCTAAGCATAATTAAATTTATATTGGAGGTATTTTTTATGTCTTTTTGTAATAAATGCGGTTCAGGTGTTGAACCTAATGTGAAATTTTGTCCTAAGTGTGGAAATAAATTAGAAGTAAATGAATTTGCAACAGCACCATACCAAGAAGTTAATCCTATTATCAACGCAAATTCAACCATCAACACAGCACAAGCAAATATAAAAGTCAAAAAAGACAGAACACGTTTTTGGTTAATTATGAAATTGGTTGTTTTTGCAATGTTTATATTGCTTTTGTTCTTACCGGGAATGATTAATATCAATACTATACAACATGATTATACTTATGACCCTGAAATTTTTGAGGAATATGATTCTAATCTATCATTTGCCGATTATTCTCATCATCGTTTTTATACCCCATATAATGATTTTTCATCACCGTCTGAGGTCCAAATTATAATAGCTTTCATAATAGTAGCTTTTTTGATTTTGGAAATTGTTTTTTCTTTTATTCGTATAGTAAAATTTAAATTTGTAAAAATAAACAAAAGGCAACTCATTTTGCCAATTCTAATTTTTCTTTTATTTATAACATCATGTGTATCTTTTTATTTTGATAGTTACCACGAAAACGAACGCTTTACATACGAATTTACAGACACAGATTATTTCACTGGTAAAACAGAAAAATGGACAAATACTTATTCACAAAGTTTTTATGATAATACAGGGTTTACAGAAATGAAACCACCTTCTAGCAGTTCAAGTGCTATTGCTAAACTTATTTATTCAGTAATATATAGTTATAGTTTCGGTCCTTTATTTTACATTGCAATTGCGGTATTTATAATTATGTTAGCGATTGACTGCTATAGTATTAAAAAAGTTAAACTTTTGCAAAAAACATTGCAATAAACTCATAATTCAACACTCAAAAAGATGCACCTCTAACTAAATAGTGGTGCATCTTTTTTAAATATCGTGACAAAAAATTATGCTCTTCAAAAGTCAGGTCGTTGATTTTATCCCTACAATTAACAACAAAACTATTTTTAAAATCATAACCGCTATGTCATTATTCGCCGAAAAACCGAGGTTTTTTATATTTCTTTTAGATATTTTTTATAAAGGTCAGTAAAAGTCAAAAAAATTCATAAAATTTTCATATTAAACCTATTGACAAATGCTGCCAACCGTGGTAAATTATTATACGTTAGCACTCGAGATGCAAGAGTGCTAATTCTTAAAAACTATAAAAGGCAGGTGCTAACCGTGGAACTTACCCCAAGGAAAAAGATAATTCTTTCGGAGATTGTAAAGGCACATATTGCACACGGTGAACCTGTTGGTTCAAAGTTTTTATGCGAGGTTACAAATCTTGGGCTTTCATCTGCTACCATACGTAATGAGATGAGCGACCTTTCAGAAATGGGATATTTAGAACAGCCCCATACCTCGGCAGGCAGAATTCCAACCGCTGCCGGTTACCGAATGTACGTAACCGGTCTTTTAGATAAAAACACACCCTCCGACCCCATTAAGGCTTCAATTGATAAAGCTTTGGAAAGGGTTGCAGACGACCCCGAGCATATGACGGCAACTGCAGGTCAAGCCCTTTCTGAGCTTACCGGATTTACCACCGTCGCACTCACAATCCCCGAGGCAAGTGCTTTTATAAAAAGAATTGAACTTTTGCCTATGGGTAAAAGAATGGCGTTGCTTGTTTTGGTAACGTCAGACGGAATTGCACGAAGCAGAATCTGTCGCACGGGAGATAATTTAAACGTTTCTGCCATCAAGGCTTTTGACAGACTTGCCGCAGTAGATATTGTAGGCAAGGAGTTAGGCGATTTCAACGGCGTATTTTTGCAAACAGTCGCCGCTAAAATGGGTAACTACTCACTTATTTTAATGCCGCTCATCACCACTCTTTTTGAAATGATAGAGGGTATTAGAAATTCACAAATCGATTTAAAAGGTGAATCAAACCTTTATTCTGTATATAATAAGGATATAGATGCAAGAAGAATAGTTGAATTCATTTCACGCCGAGATGCAATTCTTTCTATACTCTCTGAAATTCCCGACCAGGTAAGCGTTGTTTTTGGTGAGGAATTCGGCGAGGAAGCCTTGAAGCCCTCCAGTATGGTGGTTGCCAAATTTGGCAGTAATCAAAACAAGGTGGGCAGAATAGGTATTATTGGCCCCACCCGTATGGCATACGAGGACTTAATTCCAAGTATTAGTTATTTTGCCAAACAGTTGGGCAAGGTTTTAGAACAGTCCATCCGCGATTTGGATGATTAGAAAGGACAAATATTATGAGTGAAGAAGTAAAGGAAAATATTCCTAACGAGGCTAAAGCCCAAACCGAAAAAAAGGCTTCAAAGCCAAAAAAATCTAAATCAAATGCCGAGATAGAAAAATTAACTGCAGAGCTTGAAGAACAAAAAGGTTTACTTATGCGTACGGCTGCCGAATTTGATAATTTCAAAAAACGTACCGAGCGTGAAAAAATCAAAACTGCCGAATATTCAAAAGCAAACATTTTAAAACAACTTTTGCCCGTTATTGATAATGCCGGCAGGGCTTTGGCAGTAGAACCCTCTTCTGCCGACTATGCAAAGGGTGTTGAGCTTATTGTAAAACAACTCGTAGGCCTTGTAGATACCTTTGGTATGATAGAACTTGCCGAGATTGGCGACACATTTGACCCCGAAATTCACGAGGCTGTTATGCATATTGATGACCCTGAAAAGGGCGAAAACGAAATTGTAATGGTGCTCCAACAGGGATACAAACTTGGTGACACCGTAATTCGCCCCGCTATGGTGCAGGTTGCAAACTAGTTAATTACACAATCCACTATTAAAATAGTTAATTGTGACAAAAATAATTATAAAATATAAAAACTGATTTTGGAGGAAAAAATCATGGGAAAAATTATTGGTATTGACTTAGGTACCACAAACTCTTGCGTTGCCGTTATGGAAGGCGGCGAGGCAGTTGTTATCGCTAATGCTGAGGGTGGCAGAACTACCCCTTCTGTTGTAGCATTTTCAAAAACAGGCGAGCGTATGGTAGGTCAGGTTGCAAAGCGTCAGGCTATCACCAACCCCGACCGTACAATCAGCTCTATTAAACGCGAAATGGGTACTGCTTACAGCGTTGCTATTGATGAGAAAAATTACACACCTCAAGAAATCTCCGCAATCATCCTCTCTAAACTCAAAGCCGATGCAGAAAGTTACCTCGGCACCACCGTTAGCGAGGCAGTTATCACCGTTCCCGCATACTTTACCGATGCTCAGCGTCAGGCCACTAAAGATGCCGGTAAAATTGCAGGCTTAGAGGTTAAGAGAATTATTAACGAGCCTACCGCAGCTGCTCTTGCTTACAGTATTGATAAAGAGGACGACCAAAAGGTTATGGTTTACGACCTTGGCGGTGGTACTTTTGACGTTTCTATCATTGAAATGGGCGACGGCGTTCAAGAAGTTTTGGCTACCGCAGGTAACAACCGTTTGGGCGGTGACGATTTCGATAAAAGAGTTATGGACTACATCGTTTCTCAATTCAAAGCTGAGCAAGGCATTGATTTAACTAATGATAAAATGGCAATGCAGAGAATTAAAGAGGCTGCTGAAAAGGCTAAGATTGACCTTTCCGGTATGGTTAGCACTGACATCAACCTCCCCTTTATCACTGCAGATGCAACCGGTCCTAAGCACTTTGAAACATCCCTTACCCGTGCTAAGTTCAACGAGCTTACCGGCGACTTGGTAGAAGCTACCATGGGTCCTGTTCGTCAAGCACTTGCCGATTCCGGTTTAGATAAGAGCGAAATCAACAAGGTATTGATGGTTGGTGGTTCCAGCCGTATTCCCGCAGTTCAAGAGGCAGTTAAAAACTTTATCGGCAGCGAGCCTTTCAAGGGTATCAACCCCGATGAATGTGTTGCTCTTGGTGCCGCAATTCAAGGCGGTGTTCTTGGCGGTGACGTTAAGGGTCTTCTCCTTTTAGACGTTACTCCCCTTTCACTTGGTATTGAAACCATGGGCGGTATCTCCACAAAGGTTATCGATCGTAACACCACCATTCCTACCAAAAAGAGCCAGATTTTCTCTACCGCTGCTGATAATCAGCCCTCTGTTGAGGTTCACGTATTACAGGGTGAACGCGAATTTGCAAGAGATAACAAAACTCTTGGCGTGTTCCATCTTGATGGCATTGCCCCCGCTCCTCGCGGAATCCCTCAAATTGAGGTTACCTTTGACATAGACGCTAACGGTATTGTTAACGTTTCTGCTAAGGATTTAGGCTCCGGTAAAGAGCAAAAAATCACCATCACCTCCAGCACAAATATGTCTAAGGATGATATTGATAAGGCAGTTCAAGAGGCTGAGCAGTATGCATCTGAGGATAAAAAGCGTCGTGAAGAAATTGACGTTCGCAATGGTGCTGACCAAATGATTTATCAAACCGAAAAAGCATTAACCGATCTTGGTGATAAAATCACTGAGGATGAAAAAGCAAAAATCAACACCGCTATTGAAGCTCTTCGCGAGGCTCTCAAGGGTACTGATTTAGAGGCTATTAAAGCAAAACAAGAGGAACTTCAAAAAGAGTTCTATGCTATAAGCGAAAAACTTTATCAGCAGGCTAACCCTCAGGGTGCTCCCGGTGCTGACCCCACTCAAGGCGGTGCTGCTCCCGGTGCAGATAACGTATACGAAGCCGATTTCAAAGATGAAACCGACGGACAGTAATAAATAAGCTATAAAAAACCATATGCCTTTCACTCATTCCCGTGTGGAAGGCAATGCGATTTTAAGAATTTGGAGTGTATTCCTTTTGAGCGATAACAAAAGAGATTATTAGGAGGTCGGGGGGGATGAAAAGTCTGCATGTGTTGAGGATATAAAAAAAGCGTATCGTAAAGCGGCAA
>JAZSJA010000094.1:0-4562 GCA_045534095.1 Acutalibacteraceae bacterium
GTGTAACCCTGCATAAATAGCGAATTTTATTAGTATGCACAAAATGATAAATTTGCTGTAACCAAAGCGCCCCTTGTTAAAGGGGAGAGGGCCAACGAATGTTGGCGAGGGGATTCCGTCCCCCCGATAACCTACAATTTATCTGTAATTATATGGCCGCGGAACGAGATTTTGCCCTTCGCACAAAACCTATTCGGATAAAATTTACCGCTATCTTTCCGGCCGCGGAACGGCGTTTACCCCTTTAGGAAAAATCTGTTTAGAATAAAAATAATCTGACTGATATATTTATAAGAATAAAATCTGCAACGAAAGTGATTTTTACACTTTTATTGCAGATTTTATATTTCTTTTGTTCTTATTTAAAGGGATTTAATAAATTTTTTTACATCCACTTTTAAATGTTTTAAATTATTCTAAACCTTCTAAAGGCATTTCTACATCATTGCCAATAAAAGTTCCTGATTCAACGTAAATTGAGAAGGATTGTGCAGGAATAGCATCGCGGAATGAGGTTGCCCCATCAAGTTCTATACTCTTGTCGCTGGGCAATGATTTTGCCTCCACAGTAGCAACAACTGAATTAGGGTCATAGGTATAGCGTGCAAATGAGACGATATCATCCCTCTCAAGCTCAATATCAACTGTTGAGAGCGTTGGCATAGTATTAACTACTAAAATAACGGTTCTGCCATTATCATTTTTAATAGCACTTACGTAAACTCCCCCGCCATCTTGAGTAGCATTATCTATAACCTCGGTAGCAAAAACGTCTGCGTTTTCATTGTTCATATATTTACCAATCAGGTTAATTCCATAATAGGTGGTTCTTGGCATATATGAAGAAATATTGTAATTTTTAGTGCATGGACAGTTCTCGCCTTTAGGACAAACCTTGCCATCTACATGAACCAAAGAAGGACAGGTGCCAACTGCGTGGATACCACCTGAGAACTCACTTGAATTTGTAAGCACAGCATCACCGTGAGTAGCATCACCATCCCAAAGGGTATCAAACATCTGCCAGGTTAAGAAACGGTTAACGCCATTGTTAATACCTGCTGTCATACCTGCGGCAAACTGTGTCATCTGCATACCAACGTTATTCCACCATTTAGCATCGGGAGAATGAGCAAAGTATTCATCGCACCAAAATTCCATATCCCTTACGCCGCTGTTTACCAAAACGTCATTATAATAGTTGAAGTTTTCATCAGCAAGAGAATATGATGCATAAGGTTCAAAAACGGTTGCCTCATAACCCGCTCCGGTATTAGGTGAAGTATACTGATGCATTGCATTGATATCCAACAAATCCTCATAATCCGTACCTGTGATTTTATCGTAAAGGTACTCAATAAAGGAAAGACGATTTTGATATGCATAAATAGACTGTGCAGGACCTATGAATTTATAATCCCCTCTGATTCCCTCCCTTTCGAGTTCATCATTAAGGGCTATAACCATTAAAATCCATTCATCATAGGAATAGTTGGTAACAGGCTCTTTTGTATTAGGATCGGTATAAGCGTAGCCTGTTTCGGTAAAGGGAAGCACATACTCTACGTTGTAAATACCGTGAGCCTTAAATGCGTTAAGTCCCTGTCTTATCCACTCGGCATAACGAGCGGCGGCTACTGAATAATGGGCATATTCTTCATCGGTAAGGGTTAACCCTACAGATTTACCTGCGGCAGTAATTTGGGCGGCTTTCGCATCCTCACCATAAAGATTGGTAACCTTTGCGGTAGCGGCATCGTTATAGCCGTGCAAATAGTTTACCTCAGGGATTGAAGAATGTCCGTCAGAGCTTGCCTCTTTATAATTTTGTTTTTCGGTTGCCACCCATTTATCATAGAAATACATAAAGTCATGTAAATGCCAACCTGCTTGAAGTGTAATAGAAATATCTCTATCCTGAAGCATATCTGCCCATTTATAATAGGCGGTCATTTTGGTGGATTCCCAATCCCAACCATAGCCTGATTTCCACATCCATTGAGAGGCGAAACGGGTACGCACATTATCAACCTTGGTATCAACCAAACGATCCATTTCTACTGCGGCTTGGGCTTCGGTATAGGTTCTGCCGTGAGAATCGGGGAAGAAGGTTGTTGCGTGATAAATTGTGGAACGAATACCCTGGAAATTACCTGATATAGGAGTCGAGTCATCGGAAACCTTAATAATTTTATCACTGAATTTGCTTATTATATTATCATAAAGATAGGTTCTTACACTTTCGCTTTCAACAAACTCGTTGTTAGCATTTTTGGCAGAATAAGCGGTTTTTGAAACGGGATAAACGGCTATATCACTGGGATTAGCATAGGCAATGCCGGTTTTACCGTTTTTATCTATAAATTTTAAATATGCTCTTGCGGTATAGTCAGCATTCCATCTGTTCTCGGGGATATTCATTAGAACGCCTGTAAAATCTAAAGAGGTGCTGTCCTCTGCAAATATTAAATTAGTTTCATCGTTAAAGGAATAAGCAACACCGGTTTTTGCACCATAGATACAGTCGCCAAATTCGTACTCGCCGTCTATTAACAATTCCTTGCCATTTAAATAATCAGATTTAATTGCAATGGTGCCATATTCGGTAGCACGAATACCGTAAGGCATATCGGCGGTGAGTAAAGCTTTGTCTATTTGTGTTTTATAACGCATACCTTGTTCGCCAACCGTTCGAATTGCGGTACCTTTTGAAACAACTGCACTTTTTGACACAATGTCAGCGTAATCCACGCCTGCATCATTTTCGGTGACAACAAAATTATCCAGATAATATGTACCCATACCGTTAAGGCGAGAGCCAAAATAAACGGTAGCGGTTTGATGTGCTGTAAAAGTAAGTTTTACCTTTATGGGCTTTGAGCAATCCAACTCCTTTAAAGAATCATATCTACCAAAACCTGTACTACTTCCACCTTTACCATAGGTAGCAACAAACTCCTTACCGTTAGCATCGGTAATAAGCCAATTATAGGTTGAATCTGCGGCATTTGCAGGAGCAGGATAATATGCACTTTTTAAGCTTTCGTTAGTGGTAAGCATAAGGTTTATCCAGTTAGCGGCTAGTGCGCCTGTTGCCTGATTGTGTATTTTCCACACATAGCCGTTAGGATTCTCTTCTGTTACAAGGCTTGGATCTGTTAAAAGGACGCCATCCTTCTCATCAGGCATATATTTATCGGTAACACCGCTCATATCCAAATCAAAGGTAATGGTGTAATCTGCACCCTTTTTAAGCTGAAGGGGAGCAGAAATAATGTTACCCGAGGTAAGAATTGGTGTAACCATTAAGCGACCGCCATCTAAAGAGGTTGATAATCTTTTGGTATCTGAAACCTCCCAAGTTTTAACGCTGTTAGTGAAATCCTCATTTAAATAGTTGGGAGCGGCCATAACATCCTTTACCAAGGAAACATCATCAATGTACATTTTGTTGCCGACCTGTGTACCATCGCTCTTTTTAGATAAATAGTAAATCAAAAATCTTACGGTGGTGTTAGCCTCGGTAAAGAAAGTAATCTTTACTTTCTTCCAATCGCTTGTAGAGGAACAAGAACCTGTTGCTACATCGAATCTTTTTTGAGCAAGATAATCCGAATTTTCAGAATTGGCTCTTACGGTCATAGCCGTATCCTCGCCGATAATTGTAGCGGTGGATAAATAATTGTTTACAGCGGGTTCGGTATCGGTTGCTGCGATTGAAGGATCTATATTATAATAGAAGGTTAAAGTATACTGAGTGTAAGGCTCTAAATTATAAAAATCCTTATATGTAGTATTGTTATGTGAAGTAATTTTGAGTGAATTACTTCCCGTTCTTGCACGGTCATTTGAAACAATCATAGAAGTCCAGTCAGAGCCGGTACCGCTATATTCACCGTCGCAAGTACCCTCCCAAATTTCATCCTCGGGAAGACCTTTTTTCATATTAGTACCTGCGGCATATTCCTCGAAGCTATGCTTTTTAACGAGGTTAAAGTTATAGAAAACGGGAACGTAATCCGAAGCTGAGGCACCTGATGGCACTGTATAAGCGGTGTTATACGAAACCTCGGTTCCGTCCTTATAAAACCAACCTCTGAAGCCTGAGGCCTCATTGGGGGTTGCAGTTAAAATGGTGTTGCCGTTTGAATCTGTAGAGGTGGTGTAACTGCCGAGTGTGGGATCGTACACCGGAGGTTCTGCTGCACTTGCTTCCATGGTAACGTCGGCAAAATCCAAAACGGGGACAAGGCCGAAAACAAGTACAACTGCAATTACTACAGAAATAAACTTAACTAAAAATTTTTTACTTAAAAAAGTAGTAGACATATCCATATCTCCTTACTACAAAAATATTTATCTATACAGCTTAATTTTAGCATAAACACAATTATATTTCAAGGTGAAGTTTCTTTTTTGTTAGTATTAAACAAAAACACACTTGTGTTTTTGGCACAAGTGTGTTTTTTATCTTTTTGTGATTTTTAAAACAAGAAATTTTTAATTCTCTACATAAATTGCAAAGGACTGTGCAGGAATACCATCAAAGAAGCTTTCATCAG
>JAZSJA010000125.1:0-2652 GCA_045534095.1 Acutalibacteraceae bacterium
AATAAAATTCGCTATTTATGCAGGGTTACACTCATTTTGGGTATTTGGAAAATTTGCCTCCCTTGTTAAAGGGAGGGGGACCGCTTGCGGTGGTGGGATTCATTTTCCCCCCAAAATTTACACCTTCAAACTACAATTTATCAATTGCCAAAATTATGCATTTTAAATGGGATATCGAGGGCAATCATACTCTTAACAGAAGACGCTCCCATTTTCACATCACTCAAAATTTACTAATCTACGTGATTTTGGTAGGGGGAAATGTTTTTTTAAATATGTTATTATTACTTTGAAAATATCAAAGCCCAAAAACCTTTCTGAATGGCTTTGATTTTTCAATCAAGTGCCTGAGAGCAGTCCATACTTCTTACCAACAAAATAACAATACGCCAACAATTTTTTTCAAACGCACCAACAAATCACCATCAAATATCACCAACAAAAAACACCGCTAAAACCCTTTTATATTGGGCTAAAACGCAATGCCCCATTTATTTTTTCACCAACAAACCACCAACAAACCACCAACAAATCACCAACAAACCACCACAAAAGAAGAATGTATAGAATGTATAGAATGTTAAGAATGTATAGAACTATAGTGCGTGCCCGCACAAAAAACAATGAGTTTATAATTGCCTTGTTGATTGGTCGCATATGGATTTGATTGTACATAAACGTCAGGGTATTGTTAGTTGTTTATTTTTTAAAAAACTCGTTATAACGGTCAAACAGATTTTTAGCAGATGGGTATATTGACTGTGGGCTTAAAAAATGTGAAAACTCAAAGGTTATAATTTTTTCTGCATATTCTTTATGAAGCTCAAGCTTTCTTTTTAAAATGGAAAACGGTATGGGATAATACATACATCTTACGTCACGCTCAAAGGTTTCGGTATTTACCCAATGTGATATATTATGCTCATTACAGAGTTTTTTGGTAGCCACGTAAAACTCACGCATATTCTTTATGGGTACTGTGCCATCCTGGAAGGCACAAATATCAATATTTTCACCGCAGCGATTGAAAATGCTGTTCCATTCCTCAACGTGTTGCTCCACAGTGAATGCCGTATTAGCATCTAAGGCGTTGAAAAACGGACTTATTAAAACGGGAAGCTCGGCCGATTTCTCCTTACACAAATAAGAAAGTCCTTTCATAACCTCCGTAATATTCAAAATGTCAAAACCGGTTTCCTGAGGAATATACCATCCCTTAAATGCGGGTCGGTCGCCGTACTTTGACCAAAGCTCGTTTATAAAATGGCGGTTAAGCTCAATTTCGGTTTTGGCATCGCCATTGTTCCAACTGATGGTTGAAAGATAAAGTCCAACCATAACATTCATATTTCTTTTATGTGCCTCATCCAAAATAAAGCCTAAAAAATCTTCTTCGTACTGAGTGCCGAAATAATCCGAGGGGAAAATAGTTCGTTTATTATACCCTGCTCTTATAAAAACAAGCGTATCAATTCCAACGCTTTTCATATAATCCAAATCCTTGCTCCACTGAGCAAAAGACCAGTTAGATGAGGGGATATCATATGTAATTTCATCAATAAAGGTTGCTGTAATTGGAAAACTCATTATAATACTCCTTTATAATATTTATAATTATAAAACGCTTTCGCCTTTTTTAATTTTTTCTATAAGCATAAGCATACGCGGCAGATGGAACGGACCTTTAAAAATATTGCCCTTTAATTTGTTTGCAACGGTGCCATCATAGTGGAGATAACCATACCATTCGCCGTTTTTATCATCTGCAAAATGGGTAAAGGCAAAATCCTTTATTTTATTATAATCCTTTAAATATTTTTCTTCGCCAAAAATTTTATATGCCATTAAATTGGCTATCATAGCCTCGCACTGTGGCCACCACAGATACATATCCCACTCAAGAGCCTTTGCGGGTTTTCCAAGGCAATCGGTAAAGGCGATAATTCCGTTGTTTTTAAAACCTAATTTCATGGCGGCATCGATTATTTTTTTACCCGCTTCGAGAAGCTTTTTATCCCCTTGATACTGTCCCTCGGCCATTAAAAACCAAGCTGCTTCAAGGGCGTGACCGGGATTTACCACTCTACCGGTTGCGGTGTTTACAAATTCACCCTTTAAATTTACGTTTTCAAGAAGTCCGTGCTCGGTTAAATGAAGTAGGATTTCATCCACCATTTCATTTGCTACGGCATTATATTTTTCGCGGTTTATTTTTCTTAACACCTGTGAGGTAGCAAGCAAAATCATTGCAGGAGAAAGGGCGTGAAACTCAAAGGTTTCGGGATTAAATTTAGGGGTGGTAAGACTTGGGTTTTTATAGATTGAATAGGCAACCTCAAAATACTTTTCTGCCAATTCTTTAGCCTTTTCATCCCCCGTTGCAAGATAATATTCGGTGCACCCAATAGCAGCAAAGGTTTCGCTGAAATAATATCTGCGTTTTTGAATATATTCGCCCGTTTCGGTTACGGTGAACGCCATACGAAGGTTTTCGTCCGAGCATTTTGGCAAAAAATCATATATCGCCTTTGCCGCTTTTAAATATTCGGGATTTTTATCAACCTCATTATAGGCAAGGGAGAATATATAAAGGGCTCGACCTTGGAACCAAACACTTTTTTCGGTATCATATATACTGCCATCTTCATCAAG
>JAZSJA010000089.1:0-13841 GCA_045534095.1 Acutalibacteraceae bacterium
ATTTAGAAGAAATATTAATAGGATATTATAAGAAGTATTTAAATAGTAAGGAAGATAATATTAATAATGAAATATAAACTCGCTGATTTTAATATTGAATTATCTAGTCAATTAGGTAGGTTCTTTGGTCGATTTGCGTATTATAAAGCGGATTTTTGTGTGGCGGATCTTTCGCTGGAGAGTTCACTTGATGAAATCGAACACGAACGTAGCCTTATTGAATGCAAAAACCAGTCAATTGCTGTATATGAAGATGCTGCTATTTTAAGAAAAATTTCCGAATGGTTACCTCAAAATAATGCTTTTGTCCTTCATTCTGCCACCTTTGATGTAGAAGGTGTCGGCGTTGCTTTTGCAGCACATTCAGGCACCGGTAAAACAACCCATATGAATTTATGGCAACAGCTTTTAGGGGATAAAATGACTATAGTAAATGGTGATAAACCTATTATTCGTTTTTTTGATGATGAACCTGAAACCCCGTATGCTTACGGTACACCTTGGAACGGAAAGGAACGTTTAGGGTGTAATATGCGTACCAAATTAAAGCATATTTGTTTTATTGAGCGCAGCGAAACCAATTACGTTGAAAAGGTGCAAAAAAATGCCGTCATAGACCGTATTTTTAATCAGGTTTATATGCCAAAAGACCCCATGGCGGTAATGAACACAATGCAGCTTATTGACCGTTTATTATCTTGCACAAATCTTTGGATTATTCATTGTAATATGGAGCCCGAAGCCGCCGAAGTTGCATATAATGCGATTATAAATGGAATTACCAAATAGAAAGAAAAATCGGTTAGATGGATTTGATTATAGCAATGGTGGATGTTATTTTATAACGCTCTGTGTTAAGGGTAGAAAACACATATTATCCAACATAACTGTAGGGACAGGCGTCCTCGACTGTCCTAAAATAAATTTAACACATTATGGTGTTATTGCCGATAAATATATAAATCAATTAAACGATTTTTATAAAAATATTTCTGTTGAAAAATACGTTATAATGCCTGATCATATACATTTGTTGTTATTGGTTAAAAACGGACAGTCGGGGACGCCTGTCCCTACAATGCGTTCCCAAAAGACTGATAATTCTAATTCAACAATTGCTAAATTTATTAGTACTTTCAAAAGATTTTGCAATAAAGAATATGGTATGAATGTTTGGCAATATAGGTATTACGACCATGTAATACGTAATCAACACGATTATGATGAAACGTGGTATTATATTGATAATAACCCTGCAAATTGGTTATTAAAACACAAATACTAAAACAAGCATAAATAATATTTTATAGGTAATCTATGACGGTAGAATTTATTTATAATATAATTTCAAAAAAAATAGCACAAAAAATTGACAATATCAACCTTTTGTGCTATAATCATTTTGTATTATGTTTATAAGGAGAGCGAAAGATGAAACTTAAATTTGAATTTGTTGTAAATCAGGTTGCAGATCAAAATGTTGCAGTTCCCGTTGGTAATGATTTAGAGGGTTTTAACGGCTTTTTAAAGGTTAATGATGTTGGTGCTGAAATTTTAGAAATTCTTAAAAACGACGTAACTGCAGAAGAAATTGCAACAGAATTACTTAAAACACATCCTGAATCTAATATGGAAGAAGCATTAGAAACCGTTAAAGAGTTTACCGGTAAGCTTATAGAAAACGGAATTGCTGAATAATGGATAAAGTTAAAGGTATGACCCCAATCAGCCTTGAGAATACCGAGCTTGTGTTAAATGCCTTAGAAACAGAGGGCGAATTTATTTCCCTTACCAAAGGCGTAAGTATGAGACCTATGTTAAGACAAGGCAAGGATATAGTTATTGTAACCAAGCCAACAAGGGAACTGAGAAAGGGTGACGTTCCTTTATACAAACGTCGTAATTATGATTTTTTGCTTCTTCACCGTATTTTAAAGGTAGAAGAAGATCATTACGTAATACGCGGTGATAATACTTATTCACTTGAACACGTTCCTAAGGATTACGTTGTTGGTGTGTTAAAGGAATTTTACCGCGGTGGTAAATATGTGAATTGCGAAACAAGTAAGGGTTATAAGCGTTACATCAAATTCGTTATGGTTAGTTATCCTATTCGTTTTGTGTGGAAAAGACGCATTCGGCCTGTTTTAGCAAAGATAAAGCATTCAATTTTTAAGTAATATATGATTTTAACGCCCAACCGGGCTTCCGGTTGGGCGTTGTTTTTTTGGGCTCTTTCTACTTGTCTTAAATTCTTAATTTATTTTGTTTTAATTTCCTCTTAATTTCTTTTTCGGATGTCCGTTTTTTAGTACACCCCTTTGATTATAATATAATCAAGATAAACCTAAATTGCCAAAGTGAAGTTGGGATTTTATTTTTTTAAAAAAAGTTCTTGACAAATCTGATTTTATGGTATATAATGGGTATAAAGAAAAAAGAACAAATGTTCTTTTTTGAAAAAACCTTTTAAATAAAGGCTTTTAACCTATTTATATAAATACTTAAACGGAGGAAATTAAAATGACTATTTCTTTACTTACATTATTTGAGGTTGCCCTTGGCGTGTTTTTTATTTGGGGATTTTGGAATGAAGAAAAGCTTGTAGATTTTGAGGATAAGCTCTTTGCTAAAATGGGCATCAGTCGTCGCCAAAAGCACACCGCTAAAATCACCAGGTTTTCAAATTGCGATTGTCAAAGTCGCGACCGCAACTGCATATAAACTTTAAAAACACAAAGCCGAGGTTTGCAAAAAAATAACCTCGGCTTTAAATTTATGCGATTTCTTCAAAACCATAAACAAACCACCAATATTTAGAAAAAATCACTTGACATAACCCCAAAATATGGTGTAAAATAGTATTTGTATAATTGTTTTTATTTTGAATAAAGGATGATAAAATAAATGCCTAAAAAGACTGCGGAATATAATAACGACAGTATTCAGAAACTGGAGGGTGCCGACCGAGTTCGTAAACGCCCTGCGGTTATTTTCGGTTCGGATGGTCTTGACGGATGTCAGCATTCGGTTTTTGAAATTATATCTAACTCTATTGACGAGGCACGTGAGGGTTACGGTAAAAAAATAATCGTCACCTCTTATGAGGATGGATCTATTGAGGTTCAAGACTTTGCACGTGGTATTCCCGTTGATTTTAATAATCGTGAAAACTGCTACAACTGGGAGCTTTTGTACTGTGAAATGTACGCAGGCGGTAAATACAATACCAACGATGGAGAAAACTATGAGTTTTCCCTTGGCCTTAACGGTCTTGGACTTTGTTCTACTCAGTACGCATCAGAATATATGGATGTTGAGAGCAAGCGTGATGGTTTTATTTACACCCTGCATTTTGAAAAAGGTCAGAATGTAGGCGGTCTTAAAAAGGAACCTTATTCGGGCAAGGATACCGGTACTAAAACCCGTTGGAAACCTGATTTGGAGGTCTTTACCGATATAAATATTCCTACTGAATATTATCTTGATATTTTAAAACGTCAGGCAGTTGTAAATGACGGTATAGTTTTCATATTTAAAAAGCAGGTTGGAAGTAAGTTTGAAAATTATGAGTTCTGCTACCAAAACGGTATTTTAGATTATGCTAAAGAGCTTGTTGAAGAAAAAACTCTTACACCAATTCAACTTTGGCAAACCGAAAGGGTAGGTAGGGATAGACCCGATAAACCCGATTATAAAGTAAAGGTTAAGGCCGCAGTAGCTTTTTCTAATCAGGTGCATCTAAAAGAGTATTATCATAACTCCAGTTGGCTTGAGTACGGCGGCGCTCCCGAAAAGGCCGTTAGAAGTGCGTTTGTTTCGCAGATTGATAATTACTTAAAACAGAACAATAAATATCAAAAGAATGAAAGCAAAATTGGTTTTTCAGACGTTGAGGAGTGCTTGCTTGTAATAATTTCCTCCTTCTCCACCCAAACCTCTTATGAAAACCAAACCAAAAAGGCTATTAACAATAAATTCATTCAAGATGCAATGACCGACTTTTTCCGCCATCAGTTGGAGATTTATTTTATTGAAAATCGTGCCGATGCAGAAAAAATTGCCGAGCAGGTGCTTATTAACAAGCGTAGCCGTGAAAAGAGCGAGAGAGAACGTCTTAATCTTAAAAAGACTATGCAAACCGGTAACACCGATATGGCAAACCGTGTTCAAAAGTTTGTGGATTGCCGTAGCCGTGACGTTTCAGAGCGTGAGCTTTATATAGTTGAGGGTGATTCGGCTTTAGGCTCTTGTAAGCTCGCACGTGACGCCGCTTTTCAGGCTATTATGCCGGTTAGAGGTAAAATCCTAAACTGTCTTAAAGCAGAGTATGATAAAATCTTTAAAAGTGAAATCATAACCGACCTAATAAAGGTTCTTGGTTGCGGCGTTGAGGTTAAAAGCAAGGCCAGCAAAGACCTTTCAACCTTTAATTTGGATAATCTCCGTTGGAGCAAGGTTATAATTTGTACCGATGCCGACGTGGACGGATTCCATATTCGTACGCTTATTTTAACAATGATTTATCGCCTTATGCCAACCCTTATTGATGAGGGTAGGGTGTTTATTGCTGAAACCCCCTTGTATGAAATAGGCACCAAGGATATGACCTATTTCGCATACGACGAAAATGAGAAAAAAGAGATTTTAGATAAAATAGGGGATGCTAAATATAATCTTCAGCGCTCTAAGGGACTTGGTGAAAACCAGCCCGATATGATGAACCTGACTACTATGAATCCCACAACACGCCGTTTGGTTAAAATCTTGCCCGAGGATGCAGCCCTCACAAGCGAAATGTTTGATTTGCTCCTTGGCGATAATCTTCAGGGCAGAAAGGAATATATATCCGAAAACGGCTATCTCTATTTAGAGGATGCAGATATAAGTTAAAATATTTATTTTTATAAATTAAGGAGAATTTTTTATTTATGGCTCCAAGAAAAAAGAAAACAGAAAGTACAGCTCCAAAATCTGAGGCAAACGCATACATCGCAGGTGCGGGCACCATTGTTGAGCAGCAGGTTAGCGAAACCTTAAAATCTAACTTTATGCCCTATGCAATGAGTGTTATTGTTTCTCGTGCTATTCCTGAGATTGATGGCTTTAAGCCCTCGCACAGGAAGCTTCTTTACACTATGTATACAATGGGGCTTTTGAACGGTGGCACTATAAAATCGGCGAATATAGTTGGTCGCACAATGCAGCTTAACCCACACGGTGACGCCGCTATTTATGATACTATGGTGCGTTTATCCGAGGGTCATGCCGCACTTTTGCATCCATTTGTGCGTTCAAAGGGAAGCTTCGGTAAGGCCTATTCCCGTGATATGCAGTGCGCCGCTGCTCGTTACACCGAGGCAAAGCTTGCTCCCATTGCGGCCGAGCTTTTCGCTGATATTGATAAAGAAACGGTAGAGTTCGTGGATAACTATGACGCCACTATGAAAGAGCCTACCTTGTTCCCTGTAACCTTCCCAACCGTTTTGGTTAACGCAAATATGGGTATTGCGGCAGGTATGGCAAGCTCCATTTGTCCTTTTAATTTAGAGGAGGTTTGTAAAACAACCATCGCTCTTATTAAGGATGACGAAGCCGACGTTATGGAAACTCTGTTAGCACCTGATTTCCCCATAGGCGGTCAGCTTATCTATGATCGTGATACCATTAGAAACATCTATGAAACCGGTCGTGGTGGCTTCAAGATCAGGGGTGTTTACACCTATGATAAATCGGCAAACTGTATTGAGATTACCGAAATCCCCCCCACAACCACAACCGAGGCGATTATTGAAAAGGTTGTAGAACTTGCAAAACTCAAAAAGATAACCGAAGTTAACGATATTCGTGATGAAACCGACCTTAAAGGTCTTAAAATCACAATTGATTTAAAACGCGGAACAGATCCCGAAAAACTTATGAATCGCCTTTATAAGCTTACCCCCTTGCAGGATACCTTCTCTTGTAATTTTAATATTCTTATTGCAGGTACTCCAAAGGTTATGGGTGTTAAGGAGATTTTAACCGAATGGATTGCATACCGTTTTGAGTGTGTTCGTCGCAGAGTTTATTTTGCACTTAATAAGGCAAAAGAAAAATTGCATCTTTTAAAGGGTCTTTCTAAAATTCTTCTCGATATCGATAAAGCTATAAAAATTGTTCGTGAAACTGAGGAAGAAAAAGAAGTTGTTCCCAATCTTATGATCGGTTTTGGCATTGATGAAATTCAAGCCGAACACGTTGCAGAAATTAAACTTCGTCATTTAAATCGCGAGTACATTCTTAAAAAATTAAAGGATGTAGAAACCTTAGAGCAAGAAATCGCCGATATGGAGGACGTATTAAAAAGCCGTTCAAGAATCAACAAGATTATTGTCAAAGAGCTTGAAGAGGTTATTAAAAAATATGCTCAGCCTAGAAAAACTGTAATTATTTATGATTCTGTTTTGGATGATGAAGATGAAGCCGAACCCGTTGATGATTCGCCGGTACATTTCTTCTTTACTCGTGATGGATATTTCAAAAAAATCACACCGCAGTCCCTTAGAATGAGCGGTGAGCAAAAACTTAAAGAGGGCGATGAAATTATCCTTGCCGAAGAGGGTACCAATGCCGATGAACTTTTATTCTTTACCAATAAATGTCAGTGCTATAAGGCAAAGGCTTCTGATTTTGGTGATGCTAAAGCAAGCTTGCTAGGCGATTACATTCCCGCAAAGCTTGGTATGGAAGATGGCGAAACCACCATTGCAATGGTGCGTACACGTGACTATAAAGGTATACTTTTATTTGTGTTTGAAAACGGTCGTGTATCAAAGGTAGATCTTTCGGCATATTATACCAAAACAAATCGCAAAAAGCTTATTGGTGCCTTTTGTGATAAATTTACTCTTCATTCAATTGTGCCCCTTAAAGAGGATTCTGAGGTATTGCTTACTTCTTCTAACGGCAGAATGTTGCTTCTCCATAGCGGTGCACTTACCACAAAAACAACCCGTAACAACAACGGCGTAGCTGTTATGACACAGAAAAAAGGTCAGCGTGTATTCAACGTGGAGGTTTATGCCGAAGGCAGATTAAATAAGCCACATCGTTACCGCACAAAAACTTTGCCTGCAGCGGGTAGCTTACCAACTGCTGAGGAACAAGCCGAGCAAATAAGTTTAATTTAATAAAAAAAGCGGACAGACCAATGTCCGTCCGCCCTTTATTAAAGACTTTTATCAATTATTGCCATTCACATTTCTCTTAAATTCAGAGAGTATTCTGCATTAGCATTATTTATAAAAGTCTTAATCGTCAGCCATATTTGGTTAATACGAACCGACGATCAGAATGTAAAATAGCCTTGATATTATCTATTTTTTCTTGGTCTTCTGTTTTATTAACCACACAAACGCAAGCAATTTATTTAGCTGACATTAGTATTATTGGCTTTAAGTTTTAAAAAATCAAAGGAAAATATTGACAAAAAATAGATATAGTTATATTATTAAATGTAAAGCAAAAATCTTGGAGGTTTTCAAATGAAAGATATTGCAAAAACCTACAACCCGTCTGAGGTTGAGGACAGAATATATGATTTTTGGATAAAGGGTAATTATTTCCATGCAGAGCTTGATGAAAATAAAAAACCTTATACCATTGTTATACCCCCACCAAACATTACCGGTCAACTCCATATGGGTCACGCACTTGATAACACATTGCAGGATATTCTTATCCGTTGGAAAAGAATGTCTGGCTTTGATGCCCTTTGGTTACCCGGTACAGACCATGCATCAATTGCTACAGAGGCGAAGATTGTTGAGGCAATGCGCAAGGAAGGTATTACCAAAGAGGATTTAGGTCGTGAAGGTTTTCTTGAAAGAGCGTGGGCGTGGAAAGAACAGTATGGTGGCAGAATTGTTGAGCAGCTTAAAAAGCTAGGTTCTTCTTGCGACTGGGAAAGAGAACGCTTCACTCTTGATGAGGGCTGCAGTAAAGCTGTTAATGAGGTCTTCTGCCGTTTATATGAGAAGGATTTAATTTACAGAGGTAACCGTATGGTTAACTGGTGTACTTGCTGTAATACTTCTATTTCCGATGCAGAGGTAGAATATGAAGAACAGGATGGAAAATTCTGGCATCTTCTTTATACCGTAAAGGAAACCGGTGAGAAATTGGAACTTGCATCAACTCGTCCTGAAACAATGCTTGGCGATACTGCAGTTGCAATAAATGCAGAAGATGAACGTTATAAGCACCTTCATGGTTGTCACGTAATATTGCCCCTTCTTAATAAAGAAATTCCTATCGTTTGTGATGAACATGCAGATATGACAAAAGGTACCGGTGTTGTTAAAATCACACCCGCACACGATCCTAACGATTTTGAGGTTGGTTTAAGAAATAATCTTCCTATCGTTCGTACCTTCACATATGATGGACATCTTACAGGTGCTGAGGATAAACGAATTGCAGATGAGCTTATTGCAAGCGGCAGAGCAACTGAAAATGAGCCTGAGGTACTTGATTGTGGTAAATATGCGGGTCTGACAATCAGCGAAGCCAGAAAGGTTATTCTTGCAGATCTTGAGGCAGGTGGCTATATTAAAGAAGTTGAACCACGCAAGCATGAGGTTGGTACTTGCTATCGTTGCCATCGTACCATTGAGCCTATGGTTTCCAAACAGTGGTTTGTTCGTATGGTTCCTCTTGCAAAGCCTGCTATCGAAGCTGTTGAAAAGGGCGAAACTAAGTTTGTTCCTGAAAGATTTACAAAGAACTACCTTAACTGGATGAACGGTACACGCGATTGGTGTATTTCACGTCAGCTTTGGTGGGGTCATAGAATTCCCGCTTGGTATTGTGCCGATTGTGGTGAAGTTATTGTTTCTAAAACCGATGTTTGCACATGTTCAAAATGTGGTAGCAAAAACATAGCGCAGGATGAAGATACACTTGATACTTGGTTCTCTTCTGCACTTTGGCCATTCTCAACTCTCGGTTGGCCTGATGAAACAGATGAACTTAAACATTATTATCCAACAAACACCCTCGTTACCGGCTATGATATTATTGGTTTCTGGGTATCTCGTATGATATTCTCTGCACTTGAATATACAGGTCAAGTTCCTTTTGATACAGTTCTTATTCACGGTCTTGTTCGTGACGCACAGGGTAGAAAGATGTCTAAATCCCTTGGCAACGGTATTGATCCCCTTGAGATTATCGACCAGTATGGTGCAGATGCGTTAAGATTCTCTCTTGCAACAGGTAACAGTCCGGGTAACGATATGCGTTTCCTTCCCGAAAAGATTGAAGCAAGCCGTAACTTCGCAAATAAACTTTGGAATGCTAACAGATTCATTCTTATGAATTTGGATGAAAACGAGCCTGCTCCACATATTCCGGAAAATCTTGCAATTGAGGATAAGTGGATTATCAGCCGTTTTAACAAGCTTGTTAAAAACGTTCAAAACTCACTCGAGAACTTTGAACTTGGAATTGCGGTACAAAATCTTTACGATTTTATATGGGACGTATTTTGTGATTGGTATATAGAAATCGCAAAGATTCGTCTTAATGGTGAAGATGAACAGGCAAGAGATACTGCAAGGGCTGTTCTTGTTTACGTAATGTCCAACACCCTTAAACTTCTTCATCCCTTTATGCCATTTATTACAGAAGAAATTTGGCTTGCACTTCCTCACGAGGGTGAATCAATTATGATTTCCGAGTGGTGCAAATATGATGAAAGTCTTAATTTCCCAGAGGAAGAAGATGCTATGGATTGCGTTATGTCTGCTATTCGTGCAATTCGTAACCGACGCAACGAAATGAACGTTCCTCCTTCTAAAAAGGCTAAGGTTGTTATCGTAAGTGAAAGAGCAGAACTTTTTGAAAGTTGTGCATCATTCTTTGAGCGTCTTGCTTCTGCTTCTGAAGTTGAACTTAACAATAACTATAATCCTGATGGTGCGGTAACCATTGTTACCGATGCCGCAACAATCTACATTCCTATGAAAGAACTTATGGATTTCTCTAAGGAATTAGAACGTTTAGAGAAGGATTTGGCAAAAGCAAACGTAGACAAAGAATTCTTTGAAAAGAAATTAAATAATCCCGGATTTGTTTCTAAAGCACCCGAAAAGGTTGTTGCAGAACAAAGAGAACAGCTTAGCAAGGTTTTAGAGAAAATTGAAAATCTTTTAGCTGGCATTGAGGATATTAAAAAACAAATGTAAAAAAGAGTACCCGATGGATTTATCGGGTACTATGTAAATGAGGATGGTTTTTTTATGGAACAAAAGCAAGCGGTTCATTTGGAAAAAATGCAACAATTAAGAAAGCATTTTAAAAAATTAAAGCTTAGAGCGATTTTACTCTGGCTTGCATTTTGTGTGGCTGCCATTACAGTAGCACTTATGTTTTTAAGTGTAGAAATGACCATAATAACGGTCATAGTTGCATTTATTATCTCAACTATGTTTATGATAAATTATCTTAATAGGTTGGATGGAATCAGAATTGCTCAAGAAACTCAACTTATGGAGGAAACTCCAATGGGCAAAATGAAATTCTAAAAATTTTTACTACCCTGCCTTTGGTGGGGTAGTTTTTTAAAAAATATAATAAAGGAAAATAATGATTATGACCTATGAACAAGCCTTGAACTATATTCACGGATTAAATCGATTTGGTATTAAACCCGGCTTAGAACGAATAAACGCTTTGTTGAACGAACTTGGCAATCCTCAATCGTCTCTTAATTTCATTCACGTTGCCGGTACTAATGGTAAGGGGTCTACCTCTACCGCACTTTCGAATATTTTGAAAGAATCAGGTAAAAAAACAGGGTTATTTATTTCTCCTTTTGTTGTGGATTTCAGAGAACGTGTTCAAATAAACGGAGAATATATAAGTGAATTCGATTTAGCCCGTCTTACCGAAAAAATTTCTTTAATTGTACCTAAAGTAGAAAAAGATGTTGAGGATAATATAACCGAGTTCGAATTTATAACGGCACTTATGTTTGTTTATTTTAAAGAACAAAACTGCGACATTGTTGTTTTAGAGGTGGGGCTTGGTGGCAGATTGGATAGTACAAATGTCATTAAAAATCCTATGGCTACGGTAATAACTAAAATCGCTTTAGATCATATTGCTGTTTTAGGGGATACAATAGAAAAAATCGCTTTAGAAAAATGTGGAATAATTAAAAATGGTTGTCCCGTTATAACGTCTTCACTTCAAAATCCCGTCGCTCTTGATGTTATTAAAAAAATATCAGGCGAAAAATTTTCGCCAATAAACATAGGAGACGTTTCGGTGATTGAAAATTTATCCATTATGCCTTTTGGTTCAAAATTCACCTATAAAGGTATTGACGTTGAGGTTAATCTTCCCGGAAGTCATCAAATAGAAAATATGACCACAGTTATTGAAACTGCTCTTTTGATTGGATGTACAAAAACTGCTATTGTAAACGGAATTGCGAAAACAAAATTTCCTGCAAGGCTTGAGATTATTTCAAAATCTCCGCTGGTTATAATAGATGGTGCTCATAACGAAAATGGAGCCGATGTTTTGGCAGATTACCTAGATAAAAACAATATTACCCCCATTACTATTTTAGGTATGATGGCTGATAAAAACTGCCATGCGGTAATCGAAAAAATCTCTTCTCGTTCAAAAGGTCTCTATACGGTAAAGGTTGAGGGTAATTCCCGTGCCGAAAGTGCAGAAAACCTGGCCGCTATGGCTAAAAAGCATTGTAGTGATGTTAATGCCGAACCTGATTATAAGTCTGCGTTATCAGCAGCCGCCAACAAAGCAAAAGAATTTTCACTTCCACTTTTGATATGCGGTTCCCTTTATCTCGCTTCAGATATACGAGATTTAGCAATTAATTATTTTAAAAAATAATATTCGACAACTAAATAGTGTTTTTTTCGCAAAGGACAAGCCTTAAAATATTAAAAAAGGCTTGTTCTTTTTTATACCCTCAAAAAGAAAGGAGATTTAAAAAATGTCGGTATCAATTGTAGCAAAAGGTGAGGTGGTTACCGCTTATCTTAGCGGAGAAATTGATCATCATACCGCCGCCGAAATGAGAACCGAAATAGATAATTCTGTTGAGGAACACAAACCAACGCTTTTGGTTTTGGATTTTAAAAACGTATCTTTTATGGATAGTTCAGGCATAGGCCTTGTTATGGGTAGATACAAAACCATAAGTGAACTTGATGGGGAGCTAGCAATTATAAATACCTCCCCGGGCATAGGTAAGGTAATGCGACTTGCCGGTATGGAACGACTTGCAAAAATAGGTATGGAGGAACTTGTAAATGAAAGCAATTAACAATTTTTATTTAAAAATCCCATCGCGTTCGGCAAATGAAAGCTTTGCACGTGTGGCGGTATCCGCCTTTGTATCCCAACTTGATCCAACGCTAGAGGAATTGAGTGATATAAAAACAGCCGTTTCTGAGGCGGTTACTAACAGTATTGTGCATGCCTATAAAAACGAAATAGGCAACATTTACATAACGGCAGAAATTTATGAAAATCGAAGCATAAAAATTCGCATTCGTGATACCGGGTGTGGAATAGATGATGTTTCAAAGGCTTTGCAACCTTTGTTTACTACAGTCGGCGGTGAGCGTTCAGGCCTTGGATTTTCTGTAATGCAAAGTTTTATGGATTATTTAAAAGTAACTTCAAAACTAGACAAAGGCACTACAGTTATTATGAAAAAGACACTATCCCTTAAAATATAATGAGTAAAGAAACACTTGTAAATGAGAATTTAAAACTCGTTCATTCCTGTTGTAAACGTTTTAAAGGTAGAGGAATAGAGTACGACGACCTTTACGGAGCAGGATGCTTAGGACTTGTAAAAGCTGCCAATGCTTTTAAAGCTGAACTTGGATTTTGTTTTTCTACCTATGCGGTGCCTGTGATTTTGGGTGAAATAAAACGTCTGTTTCGTGATGGTGGAGCGGTTAAAGTATCTCGCTCATTAAAGGAATTATCTCTTAAAACAATAAAAACAAAGGATGAACTGAGTGCAAAACTAGGCAGGGAGCCGACTGTAAAAGAACTTGCAGATGCACTTGGGGTATCCGTCGAAGAGATAGCTGAAGCACTCTCTTCTGCAGTTCCGCCATCCTCACTTAGTTACGTTAACGAGGATGGAGAAATAACAGAAATGGACGTAGGTATATCAAAAAGTGCAGAGGATGAAGTATCTAACCGTCTTGCAATAAATCAGGTGTTATCCAGATTTGAAGAAAGGGATAGATTACTTATAACTTTAAGATATTTTAGTGGCAAAACTCAAAGCGAAACGGCAAAAATATTATCAATGACTCAGGTTCAGGTTTCTCGCAGAGAGAAAAAACTACTAAAAATAATGAGCGAAATTTTATTATAAACAATTTTATTAGGGTATATGATAGGTGGTAAACGTAACATTTTATATAAAATTATGAAAGTAAAAAATAAATAACAACTTATAAAAACAAAGTGAACCTTTTAAAGGCAAGCTTTGTTTTTTGGTTTTGTAGGTATTATAAATCACAAAAATCAAATTAATAATATGAATTTGATTAAAAATTTAAAGTAGCATTTAAACAATGTTCCTAAAAAAACACAACATTTTGTGATTTTAAATGCACTTCTGCACAAAAGTAAAAAATTTTTTAAAAAAATGAAAAAAAGGTGTTGACAATTGGGTCTGGATTTGGTATTATAATTGGGCGCCCTTGAGAGGGACGCAAGAAACGAACCTTGAAAATTAAACAACGATTAGAAAAAAGGACCCGACAATTCAAGTTTTAAACTTGGTAAAACGG
>JAZSJA010000122.1:0-15674 GCA_045534095.1 Acutalibacteraceae bacterium
TCCATAACTATAAGTATAGTTTAAAATTAAAATATTATACACCAACTAAAAGGAAGTCGGATTAACTATTGGTTATGATTTTTGAAATTATAACAAAAGCCAAAGGACAGTTCTATGTCTTTTAGGGATATTCTGCTGTCCTCTACAGGGAAATATCATAAATTTAGCGAAAAAATAAGGTTTTTATCGTAGGGTCGAGCATTGCTCGCCCGATTAAAACAATTTAACATTACTTTTTACAAAAAAGCGTTATGAGGCCTAAACTTCACAACGCTTTTTATCAATTATAAATTATACCACTTCAATTACGATTTCGTTTATTTTTACATCTTCCATGGGCTTGTCGTTTCTGCCGGTTTCAACGGCTGCAATGGCATCTACAACCTCCATACCCTCAAAAACCTGACCGAAAACTGTGTGACGGAAATCAAGCCAAGGTGTGCCGCCAAGCTCCTTATAGCTCGCGGTTGCCTCAGGGGGGAAGCCCTGTTTAGCAGTAAGCTCTTCCATCTGCTCCAGCATCTGAGCGGGAGCCTCTTTTGCCTGAACTATGAAAAACTGACTTCCGTTGGTGCAGGGGCCGGAGTTTGCCATTGAAAGGGCACCTCTGAGATTGTGAAGCTCAGGAGCGAACTCGTCCTCAAAGGGGGAGCCCCAAATGCTCTCGCCACCAATACCTGAACCCATAGGGTCACCGCCCTGAATCATAAAATCGGGAATAACGCGGTGAAAAATAAGTCCGTTATAATATCCGTTTTTAGCGTGGGTTGTAAAGTTTTCTACCGCCTTGGGAGCAAACTGTGGAAAAAGCTTGATTTTAATATCTCCCATAGTGGTTTTCATTGTTGCAACGGTATCGCCTGATACCGGCAAGGATGTTTGAATATTCATAAAATTCTTCCTTTCGAATAATTATTCTTCATTTATTGTTCGGTTTTTTGCAGAATGCTCAGGGAGTATAATCTGAGTTCTGCTGTCATAAGGCTCACCGAAGATTTTTATTTCCTTATCATTTATGGCAACTGTTTCTGCATCCTTCCAGGTGGCGATAACATTTTTCTCCCCCACCTGCCAATAGACGTTACGAGTTTTTTCCTCGCCCTTTTCATTTAAATAGGAAACCTCACCTCTAAGGGCGATGACCACACCCTCAAGCTCGGCCATATAGATGTTTAGTTCTTTAGTGCCGTCGGGGCTGGGTTCACAACAAATCCATTCACCCTTTGGCAGATCGGTCATACTGTAGCTAAAGGTAGAATTTGCCAAGCCAATAGCGTTAAAGAGCATAACAAAGACTAACAAAAATACAAAAACGCCCTCTTTATATTTAAATTTCAAGGCTTCACCTTCTTTTTAAATGTTTTAAATATATAGGTTAGTATATCACATTATAACCCATTTTTAAAGGGGATTTTATAAAATTTATAAAACCAACCCTATCCCTTTTTATGCTTTTCGCCAGATTTTTGAAAGAAGGAAATAAACCATAGCACAAATAACTGCATACAAAAGCATAATGATAACATACTTATCGTTATGAACCGCCGCCAAATAGTGATATGTTGGTATAAAGTTTTGAATGGGACGGAGCAACTGAATATCCACAAAAACGGGACAAATAAAGACAAAAAGCAGCATTATAATGGGGGTTGCCGCACCAATCACCTTATTGCTTTTCAAAATGAGTCTTATTAACATTGAAAAGGCGGTAAGACTTATAACGTAAAAGACGAGAATCAAAAATTCCCTTAAAAAGCCTACCCATAATCCCGAAAAATAAAGGGAAATAAGCATTGAAAGGGCGGTAAGTGAAATGGGAATCAGGTGAAAAACGCCTGCTACAAGAGGTTTTACTCTGTCGCCAATCCAAGCAAATGTGCCGCTTTTATCGTCATCGGTATAGAACATTGCAGCAGCAAGTCCACTTAAAAACAGCATCAGAGCTATAAGACCTCTAACGGGGGTCATAAGATAACCCGCCTTGGTGGCATCATTTGTAGACTGACTTGAATTTGCATAGGAAAACTCAAAAAGCTCCTCGCCCTGAACCTTAACCTCATCATAA
This sequence comes from Acutalibacteraceae bacterium, assembly GCA_045534095.1. Lineage (GTDB taxonomy): Bacteria > Bacillota > Clostridia > Oscillospirales > Acutalibacteraceae > UMGS1279. Next base: position 2,066 of record JAZSJA010000122.1, read on the forward strand.
TAATGGATTAGTTTTTCATCGGGAATCCTATCCATCTCAGGGAAGGTTCGGCGGACATAATTTATATAAAAAGATGGAGCACATTTTTTAAATATAATTCCGCTGAGCTTTTGGCGTGCCAGCATAAGGGGAATTGTTTCCTCACGTTCTAATATCTTTACAACGCTTTTTCCGCTGCTTAAAAATTCATCAAGACCTTTTTCCATATTATCCGAAAAAATCCAAGTTTCATCAACCTTGCCCATATTCATCATTTCTTCGGCTTCTGATGGGGTTTTGCAGAGTATAAAATGAATAAGTCGGTTTTCTTTTGTTAAATCTTTTATAATCTCTGCCGTAAGTGGATCGCTGTTGTTTTCGGCGGCAATACCAACTCTGATTACGCCACTTTGTTGCATAGAAACAATGTTAAGCGCCACAACTAACAAGGGGATGGCTATAAGAATTGCCCAAAGCCCGGGCTTTTTTAAAAAACGCTTATTTAATAGCAAATACCACAAAAAAAGCTTTTTTATTTTTCGCATTTAAAGTCATCCCTTTCCAACGATTTTAAACCGCCTTACCAAAAAGGCAATAAGCATAAAAATTAAAAAGTAAATTATAAGATATGGTAAGGTTTGTGCTTGGTTATCTCTGCAAACCATATTGGCAAAATGAGTCCTTGCAAGACCCGAGGGTAGCACCTCAGACAGTTTTTGCACCGATTCGGGGAAAAAGTATATTGGATAAAAACATCCCGAAACGTAGCCCAAGGATACCGCCACTCCAAACTGCAATAAAACACCGCTTACAAGCGCACTTGAAATCTCAAAAAGCAAAAACTGCAATGAGGTTATAACCAAAAACGCAGGTACGAGTTTTATCAAAATAACGGGGATATCCGAAAGGGTTATCCAAGTGATATCGGGAATAAAATTAACCTTAGTCAAAACTATAAGTGCAACTGTTAAAATCATTGCACCAAAAACAAAAATAAGCAAAAAATAGGCAAAATATTCACTGAGTATTTGTTTAAACGCCCCTCCGCCCTTGGTGCTTATAACCTTGCAAAGGGAGGTGTCCTTTTTAATAAACACTCCTGCCGCAACAAGTCCCAAAAGCAAAACAAAAAGGGTCATTATTCCGCAAAGAAAATATCCCGCCGTGGAGAGCCCATCTGAAACACCAACCGTATCTATTACGTATACCTCTGAACGCTTCAGGATTAAAGAAACGTATTCAAAGCTTAATTTGTTCATATAGCTGCCTACGTTTTCTACGGTGGTATTTTCTCTAAGGGCATCTGCCATTCCGTAAACACCCTTTTCAGAGGTTACCAGAATATCCGATATGGTTTTTGTGATTTCTTCCTTAAAAATGGATACGACGCCCACTGCACTGTCGGTAGTATAGTATTTAATTGTCATAATATCTCCGTGACTTGCCGCCTCGGCAAAACCTTCGGGGATAACTATATATGCCGAGCTTATGCCCTTTTCAAGAGCCGCTCTTGCAGTTTTTTCATCGGTTTGCTCAATTTCAATGGCGTATCTGGTAGAGTCAAGGGTTTCCAACGCCTTAACACCCATATTTAAATAGCCACCGTCGGCACTACCTACTATATGTATTTTAAGTTTTTCGTATTTAACGTCATTTTTATCGTTTTCAACCATTCCAAATAAAAATGCACCTAACCCTGCACAAAGCAAAATTGAAGAGATAAGCAGTGCGGGCAACAACTTAAATACTCGTTTTAATTGTAAATAAAAATATTTTTTCATAATTATTACAGACTCTCAACAAGTTTTTGTAGGTCACCATCAAACTCAAAGGGCTCTAAAACTCCATTTTTAATAATAAAAAGTCGGTCACAAAGCTCAAGCTCAATGGAATCGTGGGTGGTTAAAAACAAAATTCCGCCGCTCGCCTTGTACTTTTTAAGATACTCGGCAATATCCTGTCTGCAGGGAATATCAAGGGCGGCAGTAGGTTCATCAAGCAAAAGAATGGGTGGCTTTTTTGCCATTGCACACCCAATGGAAAGCCTTTTTTTCATACCACCCGACATTTTTCTTACAGGAACCTTTATGAAATCATTTATGCCAAGAAGCTTTAAAATTCCTTTTTCAAGTTCCACCTTTAGTCTTGGTTTATCATACCAAAGCAAAAGATTATCATATGCCGTAAGCTCCTCGATAAGGGGGGTTCCCTGAGGTACGTAGCCAACCTTTTTAGCACGTAATTTTGGCTTTTTAAAAAGGTTTTCGCCGTCCAGCAAAAACTCTCCGCCTCCCGCTTTTTGAACGCCTGCCAAAATTCTAAGGAGTGTGGATTTTCCGGTTCCGTTAGCACCTAAAATACCAATGCATTCCCCTGCGTTGGCAGTAAGGCTTATATCCTTTAAAACACATTTTTTGCCAAAATTTTTTCTGATATGCTTTATTTCTATTTGCATAAAAACACCTACTATAACAAATGGCGCTGATACATTTTGTTGATATCAGCGCCACCTTCTTAATAATATACCTTTTTGCTTTTAACTAGAACATTGCCGCTCCGGCTAAAAGTGCTGTGGGGAAACCTGCTTTTTGAAGATTTTCAAGAATTTTGTTAAGATTTAAATCAGATTCCTCTACTTGGTCTGCTTTCACAGTATCAGCGGGGGAAGGAGTTGCTGCAACGTTTGCATTGGTTGTTTTACCGGAGCAAGACATCTTCGCAATAAGATTTTCGCCTGCAAGGAGCGAAATACCAAAAGATCCACCCTTTGAATTTGTGTTAAAATCTAATTTAATTGCAGGGTCGTACATACTTAAATCCATACCTGCACTTTGAGCTAATTCTTTTGACAAAGCAGTACCGAGTTTTAGAGTTATGGAACCGTTAAGCTTGCCATCCTTTAAGGAGCCGGAGAAATTCTCTAAACTGAATTTTAACATCTCCTCGCCCTCAACTACCAATGAATAATCAGCAGTAATAGCATTTCCGTTCTTTTTGCCCTTACCCTTTAAAGAAAAGTCTTCTACGCCAAGGTCAAAACCGTAACTGCCACCATTTTCAGCACTTAAATAAGCAAATACTTTTTCTTCATCGCCGTAAGGATTAAAGGCTGTATTTATTTCGCAACCGATAATTTCATACTTGCTGTTTACATAACCGGTAACCTTTACATATTCGCCGGGTGCACTCATATCATTAAGATCATCCAACAATTCGTCAATACCGTTTTTGTATTCTTGTATAACGTCTACACCAACGCTTTGACCTACTAATGCTTCTGCACCGCTAATAAATTTCTCTATGATAGAAATAATCTCAGCATCATCTCTTGCGGTCTGCAAAACTGCTCTGAATACTCTTTGTACGAATTCAGGAGTAATTTTAAGGTCGAAAACGGTGCAATCCTGGGTTACGCCGTTTGCGGTGATGCTTCCATCTTTTTTAGATATATCATTATCGGTGATTTGACCAAGTGCAACGTCAATATATTTATCTAAAAGCTTTGCAACCTGATCCTCAGATGGTAAATACTTAGCAAATTCGCCACCCAAAAGCATAGATGCCATTGTTGATTGACCTTGACTTGGAGCGGCTAAAACGGTTGAAGTGCTCATACCATAATAGTCATAATCGTAATAATCTTCCACATAGGCATCTTCTTTTGCTTTAGTTAAGTTAGTTAAGTCAGACAAGCTGATAGAGATATATTTATCAAACAACTCTTTGCATCCAATGTACATTGTTTGAGTTTGCATATCGTAAATATACTCGATAGTTGCTATTTCCTGACCGCTTAACACCAAAGTTAACTTACCGGAACCTTTGACGCCGTCAACGTCACTTTCCATTTTCATTTTTATGTTTTTTAGGAAGCTTAAATCCACACCACTGCCCATACTGGGAAGCATGGAGGTAACAAAATCGCCAAGCTCTAAAGCAAGGTCTGCTTCCATACCGGCAGCGGGAGCAGTACCTGTAAGAGCACCGTATCCGCTTACCAAAAGGTCGGTATACTCGCCAATAGCATTTGCACCTACATAAGCAACGTATTCGGAATCAGAATCAAAGTTAATAACCTTATCTTTATCACCAAAAAGACCCAAAACGTCTACCAAAGGTGATACCAAAACTGCAAGAGCCACAATAATTGGAAGCATTACGAAAAGTAAAATTTTACCTGTTTTTTTCTTAGGTTGTTCGTAAACGGGTGCCTCTTCTTTAAAATAGTTATACTCTACAGAAACACCTGCTTGACCTGCGTTTACAGGTTGCTCTGCTACCGGCTGAGCAGCGGTCTGGTTGGGAACGCTGTTAACGGTAGGCTCTTCCATAGGCGCAGCTGCAGCCTGATTTGCCTCTAAATTGAATTTAGTTCCACATTCGGGACAAAAAGCAACGTTATCTGCTACTTGTTTACCACAATTTTTGCAAAACATTAAAATCTCTCCTTACGTGAGTAATTTAGTTATCAATATAACTATGATGATTATACATTATAATTCCTCAAAAGTCAATATCTCCATTCATTTAACCACTCCTTAGATATTTGGAATCAAAGAACGAATTTCACCCTTTTAAAACCACCTTTAAATATTATTTATTTTTCGATTTCGGGGTCGCAAAACATTGTCAATATTTTAACAGTTTAAATGCACTTTTAAAGTACTAAAAACATTGACATATAGCGGTTTTTACGCTATAATGTAATTTGTAATTTTATGTTTGATTTTAATAAAAACATATTTACTTTTTTAGTTTAATCATTATGTTCCAAGGAGGAGTTTATTATGAAAGATTCTACCAAATGCTTACATTCAGGCTATACCCCCGAAAACGGCGGTCCCGGTGTAATGCCCATTGTTCAAAGCACCACCTATGCTTTTAATACAACCAAAGAGGTAGGCGACCTTTTTGATATGCCTACCGCCCATATGTATTCTCGTTTTTCCAACCCCACCACCGATGCAGTTGAAAAGAAAATTGCCGAGCTTGAAGGCGGTGTTGCCGCAATGTGCACCTCATCCGGTCAAGCCGCATCACTTCTCTCCATTCTTAACCTCTGCTCGGCAGGTGAAAGCTTTTTATGCTCTACCGTTATTTACGGCGGTACGGTAAATCTTTTCGCCGTTACACTCAAACGCTTTGGTATTGAGTGCATTTTCTTTGATCCCGATTCATCCGATGAGGAAATCGAGGCTCTTATAAAACCAAACACCCGCTGTGTGTTTGGCGAAACTCTTGCTAACCCCAAGCTCGCAGTTATGGATATTGAGCGAATTGCAAATCTTGCACACCGTAACAATATGCCCCTTATTATTGATAACACCTTCCCTACCCCCATTCTTTGTAAGCCCATTTCCTTTGGTGCAGATATTGTAATTCATTCCACCACCAAATATATGGACGGTCACGCACTTCAGGTTGGCGGCGTTATTGTAGATGGCGGTAACTTCAATTGGGAAAACGGCAGATATCAAGATTTCTGCACCCCCGATGAATCCTACCACGGCGTTGTTTATACCAGAGATTTTGGTAAAGCCGCATTTATTGCAAAGGCAAGAATGCAGCTTATGCGTGACTTTGGTTGCTATCCTGCCGCTCATTCATCCTTCCTTTTAAACATTGGTCTTGAAACACTCCCCATCAGAATGAAGCAATACTGCGAAAATGCATTAACCATTGCCAAATTCTTTGAAGAATCAGGATATTTTGAGGTAGTTTCCTACCCCGGATTGGAATCTGACAAATACCACGATTTGGCTCAAAAATATTTACCGAACGGCACTGCAGGCGTTATCTCTTTAACAATTAAAGGCGGTAGAAAAAAAGCCGTTGCATTTATGGACGGACTTAAACTCGCCCGCAATGAGGTACACGTTGCCGATATTCGCACCTGTGTACTTCACCCTGCAAGTGCAACCCATCGTCAGCTTACCGACGAACAGCTTGTTGCTTGTGGAATCAACCCCGGTCTTATTCGTTTCTCGGTTGGTCTTGAGGACGTTAACGATATTCTTGATGATATTAAAGGAGCCTTTGCAGCAGTAGATGCAGTAGAGGACTAATATATATTATTTATCATTTTGATAGATTTTTTGACTTTAAGGAGGTATATCCTTGCAAAAGAAAGAACGTGTTTTAAAACCCGTAGGCAAGGTAAAAGGCGGTGCTCGTTTACCCCATAACAAGCACACAGCCGAAATGGAATCAATTGTTTTAGCCCCACCCGAAAAGGTTATAATCTCTATGTCACAACACATAGGTGCACCCTGTGAGCCTACCGTTGCAGTTGGCGATAAGGTATACGTTGGTACCATAGTTGGTAACAGCGATGCCTTTGTAAGTGCGCCTATACATTCCTCTGTTTCGGGCGAGGTTAGTGAAATCACCACCATCCGTATGCCTGCGGGCAATGAGGTTAAGGCTGTTGTTATTACCTCTGACGGAGAAATGACACCCGACCCTGACATCAAACCACCCAAGGTAGATACAATTGAAGATTTTATCTCTGCTGTACGTGCTTCAGGCCTTGTTGGTCTTGGCGGTGCAGGTTTCCCCGCACACGTTAAATTAAGACCCTCTGAGGATAAGCCTATTGACACCCTTATTATCAACGGTGCCGAATGCGAGCCCTACATCACCTCCGACTACCGCGAGTGTATGGAAAATCCCAGCGATATTTTAGGCGGAGTTTACTTCCTTAAAAAACTACTTAATGTTCAAAACGTGATTATAGGCGTTGAGGACAACAAACCCAAAGCCATAAAAACTCTTTTTGAAATTGCCTCAAACGAGCAGGACGTTGAGGATAAGGTTAAGCTTATGAAGCTTAAATCCCGCTATCCCCAAGGTGCTGAAAAAATGCTTATATATTCGGCAACCAAGAGGAAACTCCCTCTTGGAAAATTGCCCGCAGATATTTGCTGTATAGTAATGAATATAACAAGTGTTGCATTTTTATACCGCTATATTAAAACAGGTATGCCCCTTGTTACAAAGCGTATTACTGTAGACGGAAATGCCATTACCGAGCCTAAAAACCTGATAGTACCCATTGGTACACAAATATCCCACGTTCTTGATTACTGTAAGGCAGAAAATCCCGAAAAGGTTATGATGGGCGGCCCTATGATGGGAATTACAGTTTATGACACCACTCTCCCCGTTTTAAAGCAAAACAACGCTATTCTTGCTTTTAAGGGGAAAGAGGCTCAAAGCAAACCCGTTACCGACTGCATCCGTTGCGGAAGATGCGTGCGTGCTTGCCCCATGAGTTTAACCCCTGCAGAGGTTAGCTTCGCAATTAAAAATCCTAAAGCGGAAGAGCTCTCCGCCCTTAACGTTATGTACTGCTTAGAATGTGGTAGCTGTGCTTTTGTTTGTCCCGCGGGCAAACCCCTCACCGCTGTAATGCGGCTGGCAAAAAATGAAGTGAGAAAGGCAGGTAAATAATATGCAAAAAATGAATATAACCTCCTCCCCTCATATCAATAGCCCCGAAAACACCACCGGCATTATGCTTGATGTGATTTTAGCACTATTACCCGCCACAATTTGCGGAGTGTGCTTTTACGGATTTAAGGCACTTTTGGTAATTGCCGTTACTGTTGCATCGGCAGTTGCAAGTGAATATTTATGGTGCACCGCCATTAAAAAAGAAACCTCTATTCGCGATTTAAGTGCAATAGTTACGGGCCTGTTGTTGGGATTAAATCTCCCCCCAACACTCCCTCTTTGGATGGCGGCCTTAGGCAGCGCCGTTGCAATAGTAGTTGTTAAGCAGATGTTTGGCGGACTTGGTCATAACTTTGCGAACCCCGCAATCACCGCTCGTATTGTTCTTATGGTATCCTTCCCCACCGCCATGACCACATTTATTGCACCCTTTACAGACACAGTTGCATCTGCTACTCCCCTTGCCGCCAACCCTGCTACTAACGTTGTTCCCACCGATACCACCAGCCTTTTCTTAGGCAACTATCCCGGTTGTATTGGTGAAACCTCGGCAGTACTTCTGCTTGCAGGTGGTATATACTTAGTTTTAAGAAAGGTAATCGCACCCGAAATTCCCCTTTCAATATTTGCATCTGCCGCACTTTTGGCATTTGCGCTGGGTGATGACCCCTTACGCACACTCCTTTCGGGCGGACTTATGATTGGTGCTATATTTATGGCTACCGACTACGTAACCTCTCCGCCAAACCGACTTGGTAAAATAGTTTTTGGCGTGGGCATTGGTGCTATCACCGTTATAATACGCTACTTTGGTAATTTACCTGAGGGAGTTTCTTTCGGAATTCTTCTTATGAACATACTAACCCCTCATATTGCAAAGCTTACCGCCGGCAAACCATTTGGATCGGAGGGCAAAGCAGATGAAAAATAATAAAGTTTTTGAATTCATAAAGCCTGTTATTGTACTTACTGTTATTGCCGCCGTTATGGCCGCTCTTTTAGGCGGAACAAATCTGCTCACTAAAAATAAAATCAAAGAGCTAGAAGAAAAAAATAAAATTGCAGCTGTTAAAAGGGTAATTGTTGCCGAGGAATACGAACCGGCTTCCATTGATTATAAAGAAAACTCTCACGAGTACTTTAAGGCAACAACCGGCGGAAAATTAGTGGGTTACGCCTTCACCATTTCCAAAAACGGATACGGTGGACTTGTTAAATCGGTTATAGGTCTTGATGCTGGCGGAAAAATCACCGCCATAGAGATAATCGACGTAGCAAATGAAACCCCGGGACTTGGTCAGAATGCGGCCAAACCCCAATTTGCTAATGGCTTTAAGGGTAAAAGCTCTACCCTTTCGGTTGTAAAAGCCGACCCAAAAGAAAATGAAATTCAGGCAGTTACCGGTGCTACAATTACCTCAACCGCAGTTGCAGATTCGGTAAATCTCGCCTTTGAACTCTTTGCAGAACTAGAGAAGGAGGGTGACAGGTAATGAAAAAAGATGGTAATTTAAATATTCTTACAAAGGGAATAATTGCCGAAAATCCCGTTTTAAGACTTGTTCTCGGCACCTGCCCCACCCTTGCAGTTACCACCTCCGCCTTAAACGGCGTTGGTATGGGCCTTTCTGCTACCTTTGTGCTTGTTTGCTCGGGTGCAGTTGTTTCTCTTCTTAGAAATGTTATCCCCTCAAAGGTGCGAATTCCCGCATACATAACCATCATAGCGGGCTTTGTTACAATAGTACAAATGCTTGTTAAGGCATTTTTGCCCTCTATTGATGCCGCACTTGGAATCTTCCTACCCCTTATTGTTGTTAACTGTATAATCCTGGCACGTGCCGAAATGTTCGCTGCTAAAAATCCCCTTTTGCCCTCTGTTTTAGATGGACTTGGTATGGGAATTGGCTTTACCGCCACCCTTACGGCTATGGGTATTATCCGCGAGCTTTTAGGTGCCGGAACCATATTCTCCCTTCCCGTTACGGCAAAGGTTATTGACCCAATGCTAATTATGATTTTACCTCCCGGAGGATTTTTTGTATTTGGTATTCTTGTTGCGGTTTCCAATTCACTTGCAAAGAAAAAGGGTAAACCTGTTGTTGAGAGCATTGGATGTGATGGCTGTTCTCAAAACGGAAACTGCCCCTTTGCAGGAGATTTGGATAAATGTGAACAGGCCGAAACCCCTGCCCCCGCCATAGAAGGAAAGGAGGAAGCCGCAAATGACTAATTTGGGTTCAATGATAATTTCTGTACTTCTTGCAGGAATTTTAACCGATAATATGGTCCTTTCAAAATTCCTTGGCATTTGCCCCTTCCTTGGAGTTTCCAAAAAGCTTAACACCGCCTTTGCAATGGGTATGGCGGTAATTTTGGTAATGCTTCTCGCCACCGCAGTTACCTACCCCATCTACGTATTTTTACTTATTCCCGCAGGCCTTGAATATCTGCAAACAATAGCCTTCATTTTAGTTATTGCCGCACTTGTTCAGATGCTTGAGGTTGTAATGAAAAAATTTATGCCCCCTCTTTACAAGGCACTTGGAATTTATCTCCCCCTTATTACCACCAACTGTGCCGTTCTTGGTATAACTATTTTGAACTTCACCAATCAAAAAATCATAGATTTCGCCAACGCATCAGGCGGTTATGAAAGCGGAAAGGTATTTTTAGTTTGTATGGTAAACGCACTGGGTGCAGGTGTAGGCTTCCTACTTTCTATGCTCCTTTTCGCCGGCGTTCGTTCAAAACTTGAAAAAGCAGACGTTCCCGAATTCTTAAAAGGTCTGCCCATAACCCTTATAGCCGCTTCAATAGTTGCATTGTCCTTTTTGGGCTTTGCAGGTGTAGCATAAAGGAGGGCCCCATATGAGCGATATTTTACTAGCTACCGCAATTATTGGCGGTATTGGTCTTGTTGGCGGTATTTTACTTGCCGTAATATCCCACTTTTGTGATACCGGCACAGAAAATGAACGCCTTGCCGAAATCCGTGATGCTCTGCCCGGTGCAAACTGTGGTGCATGTGGCTATGCAGGTTGCGACTCCTATGCCGAGGCCGTAGAAAACGGCTCTGCCGAGCCTAATCTTTGTGCTCCCGGCGGCAAAGACGCCGCATTAAAGCTTTCTGAGATTTTGGGAATTGAAATTGAACTTACCCAAAAAGTAGCACGTGTAAACTGCAACGGATGCGGCGATAATGCCGAAACAAAATACAACTACACCGGTCTTAAATCCTGTAAAGCCGCCGCTGCTCTTGGCGGAGGTATGAAAACATGCGAATTTGGTTGTCTTGGCCTTGGCGACTGCCAAAATGTTTGCGAATTTAATGCAATCTCCATCAAAGACGGTGTTGCTGTTGTAGATGAATCCCTTTGTGGGGGTTGCGGTCTTTGTGCCAAAACCTGCCCCAAACAGGTAATAAGCGTTGTTACCAAAAAAGCGTCCGCCATTATCCCTTGTAACAATAAGGATAAAGGTGCAGTCGCCAGAAAAGCTTGCAAGGTTGCCTGTATTGGCTGTTCAGCCTGCGTTCGTGCTTGCGAATTTGGTGCCGTTAAGGTAGAAAACTTCCTAGCCACCATCGACGAAGCAAAATGTACCGCTTGCGGCAAATGCGTTGCCGCCTGCCCACAAAAAATAATTTCTATTTAGTAGAAATCCCATAGCCCGACTAATAGCACCACAGGCTGCTATTAAATCGAGCAAGTAAGTCTCGAAAAGCTAGTATTCATGCGGGTTTTCCGGCATTCTGATTGCCCCGAAAACCATCTGAAATACTGCTACTAAATGAGCAATAAACGCCCCGTGTTCAAATGAACACGGGGCGTTTTTATATGTGAGTGGGGCGGACAAAGGCTGTCAGACAAAGAAAAACAGAAATTGTGAATGGTGAATATAAAGCAAAACAAGAAAGGTAGAGTCATTAAAGAAGCTGCACCTTTCTTGTTTGTGATAATTATCTTCTATTTTGATTGTCGAGTAATTTCTTAAGCTGAGCATTTTGTTGCTCAGTGGCTTTTAACTGTGCTTCGGCAATACGAGCCTGAGTTTGTGCCTGTTGTGTTTGAGCAGCGGCTTCACGCTCCATTCTCTGATTATGCAACATATTATCGTATGCTTGTTGTTCTACAATCTGAGTTCTGCGAGCTTCTTCGGCTAATTATTGAGCCTTAAATTCTTCATCACGCTTTTCAGCAATGGCTAAATTTAACGCTTCTTTAAAAGTATCGGCTCTTCCGGATTTTAAGATATCGCCTATACGTCGTGCAAGAACAATATGCTCTTCGCTTAGCAGAGTTACTTCTGATAGTGTATTCTGAACTTGTTCGCTTTCTTCAACAAGTTTATTGTGCGCATTAACATAGGCGTCACAGCACTCGTTAAATTTATGGTCGAACAGTTGATACTTTGTGTAATAGTCGCTCAACTCTGCTTGAAAATTAAGCGTATCTTGAGCATGAGAATTCTTTATAATTTCCTCATAATCGTATCTTCTTTTTGCTACAGCATCATACTCTTTTTTATCGGCGGAATATTTTCTATATGCTACTATAAACCAAATTGCAAAAATTATCATAGCAAAGAATGCATAACCAATAACGCCAAACCACATAGCAGTCTTAGATATAAACCAAATTACTAATGCAGCTAAAAATCCAAGCAAGCCTATTTTAATTCCTTTAGTATGACTCGAGTTAAAAGGTTCTACTTCGGCTTGCAAAGTTTTGAAGACCGGCATACTTGCAGGCAATTCAGGACGATATTCGTAATAAATTTCTCTTGTTTCTCTATCGTTCTTTTCTTTTAGTTCGTCGATCTCATCACCAATGTCGCAAAATCGAGTTACAAGTGCACTAATCCTGTCTAATTCTGTGATAACATCTTTAATATTTGTACTCATATATCGTCACCCCTTAACCTACAATTCCAAGGAATTCATCCTTGCCAACCAGCCAAATGATTTCGCTCATAATAAAGCGCACATCCTCTTTGCCGATATAATCTTTTTGAAGCAATTCTTCAAAATTAAGGCCCTTTTCTTCTGCAAAGGCTTGGTACTCTTCATCAGAATATCCGCTTCTGCTGTTATCGTAAATCCATTCTGCTGAATTAAAAGGATCAACAACACCAAACAAAATAAACAACATTTCGTAACATAGATTTTTAGGTGATAAGGAACGCTTTAATTTTTGAAAATACGCAATAAACGGATGCGCATTTTCGTTTAATAAGCTTTCTTTACCTGCATAGCTTTGGTTTGAATTTACAATGGAATCTGCAAAGACAAAAGCCAAGCGATATAAATCTTCATCTTCTAAAAGCTTTTTATTTGCGATAATACTTTTAAGATAATGATATGTGTAGTCGGTTAATTCTACTGTTGTTTTTGTTTCGCAAAGTGCTTTTCTTCCGGCATCAGACAAAAACCATTCTTTTGTGGTCCCGTATTTTACAGATGGGACCGCTGGCGTTTGTGAAAATGCAGATTTAATATTATCTATAAACCCCATAATTTTACCTCCTCGAAAAACAGCCGACGGAGCATAATGTTCCATCAGCTGAATGATTTTTATCTCATTTGAATTTCATTACCGAAGTAGCCTTTTACTAAGGATTCGGGAGTTCTGATGTATTTGATATGTACGCCGTCTGCGGTAGTGCCAATAGATTTGCCCTCAAAGCCTTCAGCACCTTCGTTGCGAACATCCTGTTCAAACTGAACTAACATTGCACCGGACTGAACATAAGGAACTTTAACTGCAGATTTTTCACACTCAACGCTTACAAATTCGTGAGTAAAGGTTTTTTCAGTTCCGCACTCTTGACATTTGCAAGTAATTTCAACAGTAATGTGTTCCTTACCGTTAGCGCTGATTGTAGACTCAACAGGGATATCGTTTTTCTTGATGGTTTTATCGCTCTTAGTAACAGTAAAGGTTTTCTTAAGAACTTTAATCTGTACATTGTCATCGAAAGCAATTCTCTTTTTACAATTGGTACATTCGAGGTCTGCAAACTTCTGTGCTGCCTTTTTAAGTACCATTAAAAGAAAACCGCAAGCAACTGCACCAAAACCGGGAATCATACAAACAATCATAAGAACGTCTTGTGCATCAGGGAAGATAGCACTTACAATCGCCATAATCAAGAAAAGTCCAACAAACAAATA
>JAZSJA010000051.1:0-24262 GCA_045534095.1 Acutalibacteraceae bacterium
TCTCGATGCACGAGCAGCATTCGATGAGTTGACTCCCGATGTTGTTATCGGCGACTTCTCAGGCGATAATATAGTTGACCTTGAAGACGTAACTGCTTTAGCACAGGCTTTAGCAGGTTGGGATAGCGACCTTAATGAAGATGTCCTTGACCTTAACGGTGACGGCGAGGTAAACCTTAAAGACTTGATTTTACTTGCCCGCTTTGTTGCAGGTTGGGACGTTGAACTGAAATAATTAAATATTTAATAAAACAAAAAATCGGTGCCCCAGCGCCGATTTTTTGTTCCTTTTATTTTCTTTATATTATAATCTTGGTGTAAAAATCAAAACATTTTCTTTCTTAATCATATATCCCACAAAAAAATATTTGTAAAAAACATATATTTGGTAATAATTCTATTGCAATTTATAAAACTTTTTGGTACAATGTTCTTTGTAGATGTTTTAACAATCTTATGTTAAAGTACAATATGTTTTGAAAGGATGTTTTTTATGGCAGCACTTAACAAAAAAACTATTGAGGATATTGAAGTAAAGGGCAAAAAAGTTCTTGTTCGTTGCGACTTCAACGTTCCCCTTAAAGAGGGCGTTATCACTAACGATAAAAGAATCGTTGCTTCTCTTCCCACTATCAAATATCTTTTAGACAATGGTGCAAAGGTTATTCTTTGCTCTCACCTCGGCAGACCTAAGGGTGAAGTTGTTCCCGAGTTTTCTTTAAAACCCGTTGCAGCTCGTCTTTCTGAGCTTTTAGGCTTAGAGGTTAAAATGTCTTGTGATGTTGTTGGCGAGTGTGCTAACAAATTAGCAGCTGATCTTAAAGAAGGCGAAGTTCTTCTTTTAGAGAACGTTCGTTACGAAAAAGGCGAAACCAAAAACGATCCCGAACTTTCTAAAAAGTTTGCCGATCTTGCAGATATCTTTGTTAACGATGCATTCGGTTCTGCTCACCGTGCACATTCTTCTACTACCGGTGTTGCAGATTATATCCCTGCAGTTGGCGGCTATCTTATCAATAAAGAAATCGAGTTTATCGGCGGTGCTCTTGAGGCTCCCAAGCGTCCTTTGGTTGCTATCCTCGGTGGTGCAAAGGTTGCAGATAAAATCGGTGTTATCACCAACCTTATCGATAAAGTAGATACCCTCATCATCGGTGGCGGTATGGCTTACACCTTTATGAAATCTTTAGGCTACAACATCGGTACCTCTCTTTTAGATGAGGAAAATGTTGAAACAGCTAAAGAGATGATGGCTAAAGCAGAGGCCAAGGGTGTTAAATTCCTTATCCCTGTTGATAACAAAGTTGGTAAAGAGTACGACGAAAACACCGAGAATATGATTGTTGATTCTGATAAAATTCCCGATGGTTGGATGGGTCTTGACATTGGTCCTAAGACCGAGAAACTCTTTGCAGATGCACTTACTGATGCAGGTACTGTTATCTGGAACGGTCCTATGGGTGTTTCCGAGTGGGAAAACTTTGCAAGCGGTACTATTGCAGTTGCAACTGCAGTTGCTAACTCCGGCGCTATCTCCGTTATCGGCGGTGGTGATTCTGTTGCCGCAGTTACCAAGCTTGGCTTTGCAGATAAAATGAGCCACATTTCTACCGGTGGCGGTGCTTCTCTCGAATTCTTAGAGGGTAAAGAACTTCCCGGTATTGCTGCTCTTAACGATAAATAATATCTAAATCATAAAATTAATAGCCGAAGCGGGGTTAAACTCACTTCGGCTATCGGTATGTTTTAAAATAAATGAATTTTTTATAATTTGGAGGATAAAATAATGAATAAAGCAAAACGTTCCGCAGTTATCGCAGGTAACTGGAAAATGAATAACACCCCCGCTGAGACTACTGCTCTCATCAATGAGATGAAACCTCTCGTAGCAGATGCAGATTGTGACGTAGTTCTTTGCGTACCTTTTATTGATATTGCCGCTGCTACCGAGGCCGCTAAGGGTTCTAACATCAAAATCGGTGCTGAGAACGTTCACTTCAAAGCATCCGGTGCATACACCGGCGAAATCTCTGCTGAGATGCTTACTGCCGCAGGCGTTGAGTACGTAGTTATCGGCCATTCTGAAAGAAGACAGTACTTTGGCGAAACCGATCAAACCGTTAACCTCCGCACACTCGCTGCATTAAACGCAGGCCTCAAAGCAATTGTTTGCGTAGGTGAAACCTTAGAGCAAAGAGAACTCGGCTACACCGAAACTCTTCTTAAATATCAAACCAAAATGGCTCTTACCAACGTAACTGAGGAGCAACTTAAAAACGTTATCATCGCTTATGAGCCTGTTTGGGCTATCGGCACAGGCGTTACTGCTACTGCTGATCAGGCTGACGAGGGCAACGGCTTTGTTCGTGCCGCTATTGCAGAGGCTTACGGTGCAGACGTTGCTGAAACAGTTACCGTTCAGTACGGTGGTTCTATGAACGCTAAAAACGCTGATGAGCTTGTTGCTAAGGTTAACGTTGACGGCGGTCTTATTGGTGGTGCTTCTCTCAAAGCAGAGGACTTCTCCATTATTGTTAAGGCTGCAAGCAAATAATTTAAAGCTTAATTTTGGCTGATGGAAACTTATCTGTCAGCCAATAATTTTGGAAAGGATATTACAAATGAAAAAACCTGTTGTTTTATGTATTATGGACGGTTTTGGTATTCGCGAGAGTAAAGACGGAAACGCTATTCTTTCTGCTAATACCCCTAACCTTACCAAAATTTTTGCAGAAAATCCCTTCACTACCATTGGTGCTTCAGGTCTTGACGTAGGTCTTCCCGATGGACAAATGGGTAATAGTGAGGTAGGTCACACCAATATTGGTGCAGGTCGCGTTGTTTATCAAATGCTTGTTAAAATTTCAAAATCTATTACAGATGGCGACTTTTTTGATATCGAGGCATTAAAATCTGCGGTCGAAAACTGCAAGAAAAACGATTCTGCTATTCACTTTATCGGTCTTTTATCCGATGGTGGTGTTCATAGCCACATTGAGCATCTTTATGGACTTTTAGAGCTTGCAAAGAAAAATGATCTTACAAAGGTTTACGTTCATTGCCTTATGGATGGTCGTGACGTTTCTACTACCTCCGGCGTTGGCTTTATTAAGGATTTGCAAGCAAAAATGGCAGAACTCGGCGTCGGTAAAATCGCTTCTGTTATGGGTCGTTACTATGCAATGGATCGCGATTTCGCTTGGGATCGTGTTGAAAAGGCTTATGCCGCTATGGTTTATGGCGAGGGCGTAGAAGCAAGTGATCCCGTAAAGGCCATGGAAGAATCATATGCTAAAGACGTAACCGATGAGTTTATAGTTCCTACCGTTGTGGATAAGAACGGTATGATTAAGGCAAATGACAGCGTTGTTTCCTTCAATTTCCGTCCCGATCGTGCAAGACAGTTTACTCGTACCTTTGTCGATGAGGCCTTTGATGGTTTTGAGCGTAAGTTAGGTTTCTTCCCCTTAAACTACGTTTGTATGACTCAGTATGATGAAACTATGCCCAACGTTACCGTTGCATTCCCTCCCGAAGAACTTAAAATGACCCTCGGTGAGTATCTTGCCGCAAACAATAAAACTCAGCTCAGAATTGCCGAAACTCAAAAATATGCTCACGTAACATTTTTCTTTAATGGCGGTGAGGAAAAAACCTTTGATGGTGAGGATAGAATTTTAATTCAGTCTCCCGACGTTCCTACCTTTGATTTACAACCTGAAATGAGTGCACATCCCGTTTGTGATGCCGTTTGTGAGCAGATTTTATCAGGTAAATATGATGCAGTTATCTTAAACTTTGCAAACTGCGATATGGTTGGTCATACCGGTATTTTTGATGCCGCTGTTAAAGCAGTTGAAGCTGTTGATGCTTGCGTTGGCAAGGTTGTTAAGGCTACATCTGAAATGGGTGGTGCTGTTATTATTACTGCCGACCATGGTAACGCTGACTTTATGTATGATGAAAAGGGCGAGCCTTTCACTCCTCATACCACAAACCCCGTTCCTTTCTGCGTTGTAGGTTATCCCTGCGAGCTTCGTGAGGGCGGACGTCTTGCTGATATCGCTCCCTCTGTTTTAAAGATTATGGGACTTGATAAACCTGCCGAGATGAACGGCGAAAGCATTATTAAATAATATTTAGGAGAATTAAAATGGAAGTAACAAAAGATTCAATAATTGGTGACATTTTAGATTATGATCGTGATACCGCAGAATATTTCTTTGAAATTGGTATGCATTGCCTTGGTTGCCCCGCTTCCAGAGGCGAAAGCATTGCACAGGCCTGTGCAGTTCACGGCACCAACGCAGATGAGCTTGTTGAAAAACTTAACGCACACTTTGCGGGTAAATAATTATGGCACTTTCTAATAAGCGACTGCTAACGGCAGCTGAATTATTAGGGCAAGTAGATAGCGTGGCGGACATTGGTACCGACCACGCTTTTTTGCCTATTCATTTAATTAAAGCGGGCATCGCAAAAAAGGTTATCGCCTGTGATATTGCAAAGGGACCTTTAGCGGTTGCCCAGTCAAACGTAACAAAATATAAAGTAGGGGAGAAAATTGAGCTTCGTTTTGCCAATGGTCTTTTGGGACTTAAACCTAACGAGGTAGATGCAATAACTATTCTTGGTATGGGTGGCGAAACCATTGCCGATATTTTGGCAGCTTCCCCTTGGGTAAAAAGTCCCCATATTACCCTTATTTTACAACCTATGTCTTGTGATGACCGACTTCGCGATTACCTTTACAAAGAGGGTTTTGAAATTTTAACCGAGGTTGGGGTAGAATCTCAAAACAGATTTTACACCGTTATGAAGGTTGTTTATAGTGGCAATTTACCCAAAGTTGAATGCGAATTCAAATACATAGGCAAACTTTTAGAAAATCCTAACGACGCCGCAATAACCTTTGTGAAAAATCGACTTAAAAGTTTGAAAAATTGTATGAGTGATATCGAAAAGGTAGAAAGAAAACAAGACTTATATAACGAACTTAAATTGGCGGTTGAAGAAATTGAAAATCATCTTAAAAACGTAGTGCTGAAAGTATGAACAAAACAAAATCAATAATATCAACTACCATCATCATTATAATTTCAACAATTTTAATAGGCGTTTTAACTACCTCTGTATCAATTGTGAATTACGTAAAAAAGGATGAAAAAACAATCTGTCGACGTTGCCATAAATAAAACTCAAATATCGGTTGCAATATAATAAGTATTTTCAGATAACAAAAAATGTATTAGAGAAGATAATTTCCCTAATACATTTTATTTTTATTTTAATTTTATTTCTGCCACACGCACACAGTAGTTGATTCCATATACAAATCCGGTGCAAAATACTTTAAGTGAAGATGGATCCTGTGAAAATGGCAACTCTTCTGAATTATCCATCCAAGTGATTTTTTCTACTTTTCCTGCAGTAAAATCAGTAAATACACTAGCACTGTCATCGTTGGCGTCTATTGTAACGTTATCATCGATACGCCTTGTTCCTAATTCGAATTTGAAAATGTAATATATTTTTTCATCGTTTATATCTTTTAAAATAAAATCTCTTTTATCGTTATAGGTAAGGTAAGGCCTACCGTTATAAATCGATTTACCAAAAAGATCCATCCAACGTCCAATGCATTCCATAGTACCTTCTTGTATTTTGTTGATTGAACCATCCGCCTCAGGACCAATGTTAAGCAGAAAGTTGGCTCCAACCTTTCTACATTCGCAAAGCTCTTCAATAAGCTGTTTTACAGACTTGTAGTTAATATCATCGGCGGCACCCCAATGGTTGCATAAAGTTTCACACATTTCGCCTGTAACGTATTTTTTCATACCACGGCGGTCAATGGGGGCTGGCATACCGCGTTCGTATGTTACTGAATCAATCTCCTCAGCACCCAAAGCACCTCTCGCTACAAGACCCGTATTGTTAACAATCATCGCTTCGGGTTGAAGGCGTCTTATCATAGAGTAAAGTTCGTTTTCTTTCCAATCGGCATCAGGCTTGGACCAATTTCCATCAAACCACATTCCGCCTATTTTACCGTAGTTGGTGCAAAGAATCTCTACGCTCTTTTTAAGATATTCCAAATAAGAGTCAAAATTTTCTTCAAAATCTTTATTATACCAATCAAGGGTGGTGTGATAAAATACGGGCAGGATATCTTCTTTTCTGCATTCGTCTACAAATTCTTTAATTAAATCTCGACCTGTGGGTGAGTGCAATGCGTCAAAAGTATTAAGCCCCTTTGTATCATAAAGGGAAAAGCCATCGTGATGGCGAGTAGTAAGAGTAATGTATTTGCAACCCGCTTTTTTTGCAACGGCAACAATGCCTTTTATGGAGTCGGATTTTACGTCAAATCCTTCAATAAGTTTAAGGTATTCATCCATATTTCTTTGGTTGCTTTTAAGTGTCCATTCACCGCTTCTAAGCTTGGAATAAAGTCCAAAATGAACGAACATACCAAAACCAAGTTGTTCAAAATTTTTTATATAATCTGCCGCTACGGGAATATTGTTATCCATAATTTTAGCCTCCTTAAATCAGTAGTATTGTAACACAAATAAGCGTAGTTGTAAATAGAAATGATTTAAAAATACGATTTTTTCTTTTAAAAATACAATGGACTTTTATAGGTCAAAAAAATAAATATAAAAAAACTAAAATTTAAACCGCTTATGGGGTTGACTTTTTCTCCGTAAGCGGTTATATTATACTCGAAAAAACTACAAGCACTACATAAAATTACCTTGTGATAGAGATTGAATTCTTTAGGGAGGGTCTTTTATGAGTAACCAAAAAGCACCTAATTTGCAAAAAACACATTTACATTTTGATGATAGCGAATTATTACGGCAGGAAAGAAACTTCATTTCCTATTATGCAGACGGTAATAAAAAATCCATTTCTTTATTACTTAAACTGTATAATGGGCATTATGTGAGGTTAATCTTTTCAGCCGTTTTCTTTTTAATTAAAGAAAGTCCGGGTTGGGTAATTCCTATTGTTACCTCTTACGTTATAGATTTGGTAACAGTTCAACAGGATGGAAACGTTACCAAAATGATTTTTGCACTTTTGGGTCTTGCACTTTTGGTTGCTATAAATCTGCCTACACATTATATTCATACTAAACTTTTTGCAATAGCAAGAAGGAGCGTGGAAGCAGGACTTCGCGGTGCTATGATTCGTAAACTCCAACAGCTTTCTATTTCTTTCCATAAAGAAATGCAATCGGGTAGAATTCAGTCTAAGGTAATGCGTGATGTTGAGGCCATAGAGGCTCTTTCAAGTCAGGTGTTCACAAACGTTTTTGGCATTGTTACAAACCTTGTAATTTCACTTGGTGTTATTCTTTGCACAAACTGGGTAGTGTTTATATTCTTTTTACTATGTACGCCCGTTGCTTCCCTTATTGTAGTGGCTTTTAGAAAGAAAATGAGTGATAGCAATACCGATTTTCGCCAAGGAATTGAACAAACTTCGGCAGATGTTTTGGATATGGTTGAGCTTATTCCTGTAACCAGAGCCCACGCTTTGGAGGAAAATGAAATTAAAAAATTCACAAGCCAACTCAATCTTGTTGCCGAAAAGGGATACAGGCTTGATATAATCCAACAAGTTTTTGGTGCAAGCAGTTGGGTAGTTTTTCAGCTATTTCAAATTCTTTGCCTTGGTGTTACGGCCTATATGGCATATACGGGTGATATTTCGGTAGGTGAGGTAGCACTTTACCAAACCTATTTTGCCAATATCGTGAATCGCATTTCAGGCCTTGTAGGACTTCTTCCTACCATATCTAAAGGAACTGAATCTTTAGTTTCCGTTGGTGAAATTTTAAGTGCCAATGATATTGAGGATAATTCGGGTAAGAAAAAACTTAAAACCCTGGAGGGCGAATTTGAATTTAAGAACGTTGATTTCTCATATACTCCGGATAAGAAAATACTTAACAATTTTAGCCTGAAGGTCAATAAGGGAGAAACAATTGCGTTGGTTGGTGAGTCGGGTGCGGGTAAATCAACCGTCCTAAATATGGTTATTGGATTTAATAAGGCAAACTCGGGTGATATTTTAATAGATGGCAATAAAATATCTGAAATTGATTTAAGAAGCTATCGCAGAAACATTGCCGTTGTTCCTCAAACAAGCGTGCTTTTTTCGGGAACTATCAGAGATAACATAACCTACGGCTTGCCATCGGTTAGTCAAAAACAACTTGACGATACTGTTAAAGCCGCAAATTTAACCTCTTTTATCAATTCTCTCCCAAATGGGCTTGATACCGTTGTTGGTGAACATGGTGGTAAGCTTTCAGGTGGACAAAGGCAAAGGATTTCCATCGCTCGTGCGATTATCAGAAACCCCAAGGTTATTATTTTAGATGAAGCTACCAGCGCCCTTGATAGCGTAAGCGAAAAGGAAATTCAAGATGCCATTGATAATCTTACAAGAGAGCGAACTACCTTTATTGTAGCACATAGACTTTCAACCATTCGTAATGCCGATAAAATCGCAGTTATGAGGGACGGTCATTGCACAGAGTACGGAACGTATGAGGAGCTTATGGAACTAAAAGGCGAATTCTATAAAATGAAAACCTTGCAGTCCTAGTTGACAAATCTGATATAATTTTATATAATTTTATTTGTATTTTGTATTTTGTATTTTGAAATTTTTGGAGGTTTTTTATGAAAGATTGTAATTGCGGATACTGTATGGGTGGCGAAATACTTGCTAAATTTGGTATTCCCATTTGTGATTTAGAGGTAAGTCAGCTTATTTTATTTAAAGAGCAATCAAAACCCGGTAGAGTTATTGTGGCTTATAAAGACCACGTTAGTGAAATTGTTAATATTAGTGAAGAAGAGCGTAATCTATTTATGGCAGACGTTTGTAAGGCTTCAAATGCAATTCATAAGGCCTTTAATCCCAATAAGGTAAACTATGGAGCATATGGCGATACAGGTTGCCATTTACATATGCACCTTGTACCCAAATATGAGGGCGGCGATGAGTGGGGAGGAGTTTTCCAAATGAATCCCGATAAGGTATATTTAACCGATGAAGAATACGCCGAAATGATAGAGAAAATTAAAGAGAATTTATAAAAAATAACCGCAATAGAAGCCAAAATCTTCTATTGCGGTTTGTTTAGTTCACAATACTGTTAAATGGGTAAAAACTATTCTTTATCCTTTGCGGTAAGGAACTTGTAAACAAGTGCCGCAAGAACGCCACCAACTAAGGGAGCCACAATAAATACCCAAAGGTTGGCAAGTGCATCGCCCCCTACAAAAAGTGCAGGGCCAAAGCTTCTTGCGGGATTTACCGATGTACCGGTAAAGGAAATTCCCAAAATATGTACAAGTGTTAAGCTAAGACCAATTACAATTCCGGCAACCGAGCTGTTTTCTATTTTAGATGTAACGCCAAGAATGGTAATAACAAAAACAAAGGTTAAGATAATTTCTATTAAAATAGAGGATAAAATCTCATCCTTAAACAATGCGTTTGCACCAAGTCCGCTCTCTTTACCAACAAACGCCATCAATGCGGCGGCACCTGCAGTAGCACCTGCAAACTGTGCAACAATGTAATAAATAAATTCCTTAACCGAAAGCTTTCCGCTTACAAGCATAGCGATTGAAACGGCAGGATTGATGTGGCATCCCGAAACGTTACCAATGGAGTATGCCATTGCAACAATTACAAGTCCAAATGCTAAAGCAGTAAGCAAATAACCGGTTCCTGCGGCAGCAGAACAACCAACAACAGCGGCAGTTCCACAAGCGAAAAATACCAGCACAAAAGTACCAATAAATTCAGCCAATGATTTTCTCAACAGATTCATAAAATATACCTCCTAAATATATTGTGTAGTCCTTTATGGACTACTTTAATTATAAGGTGTAAAACGCCAAAAATCAACATAAATTTTTCTTTTTATGGTATCCATTGTTTTTTTTCAAAAATAAAGGGTGTTTTACAATAAAACAATTGACAATTTCTTCTATATATTGTAAAATAATATAGAAGTATTTTACGGAATAACATTCGTTTAAAAATAAGCAGAATGGAGAAGTGTTATGGAACCGATTTATAAAAGAGTTCTTATTAAACTAAGCGGTGAGGCCCTTGCCGGCTCGCAGGGTCATGGTCTTGATTTTGATAAGGTGCTTGAGATTTGTAAAAGCATTAAAGAAACCTATGATTTAGGCGTTGAAATAGGCATTGTTGTTGGTGGCGGTAACTTCTGGCGTGGTCGTTCCAGCGGCAAAATGGACAGAACCCGTGCAGACCATATGGGTATGCTCGCAACGGTTATTAACTCTCTTGCACTTGCCGATGCTTTAGAGCAGTTAGGTGCACCTGTTCGTGTTCAAACCGGTGTTGAAATGATTAAAATTGCAGAGCCTTATATCCGTCAAAAGGCAGTTCGTCATATGGAGAAGGGCAGAATCGTTGTGTTCGGTTGCGGTACAGGTAACCCATTCTTCTCAACCGATACCGGTGCTGCACTTAGAGCGGCTGAAATAGACGCCGACGTTATCTTTAAAGCAACTAACGTTGACGGCGTTTATGATAGTGATCCTAAAACTAATCCCAACGCAGTTAAGTATGATAAACTTTCATATATGGAGGTTCTCAGCAAAGGCCTTCATGTTATGGATAGCACCGCAGCTTCTCTTTGCATGGATAACGATATTAAAATTATGGTATTTAATCTTGACAACCCCGATAATATCCGTAAGGCTGTTTTGGGTGAGCAAAACGGAACTATAGTTGGTTAATTAAATTTTTAAAAAGGAGATTTTTCTATGAAAGAATTACTTGCAAAAACCGAAGGAAAAATGGATAAATCCTTAAATGCTTTGGATCGTGAATTCAAATCAGTCCGTGCAGGTCGTGCAAATCCTGCCGTTTTAGATAAAGTTTTGGTTGATTACTACGGAACTCCCACACCTGTTCAGCAGATGGCTGCTGTGTCCGTTCCCGAAGGTCGCACACTTCAAATTCAACCTTGGGACGTTTCCACTCTTCGTGATATAGAAAAGGCTATTTTAACCTCTGAAATTGGTATCAATCCCCAAAACGATGGTAAAGTTATCCGCCTTATGTTCCCACCTCTTACCGAGGAGCGTCGTCGTGATTTAGTTAAAGATATTCGCAAAATGGGTGAAGAAACTAAGGTTGCAATTCGTTCTATTCGTCGTGATGCTTTAGAAAAAGCAAAGGCAATGAAGAAAAACAACGAAATAACCGAAGATGACCTTTCGGGTGCAGAAAAGAAAATTCAAACCCTTACCGATAAGTTCTGTAAGGAAGCAGATGATCTTACCTCTGCAAAAGAAAAGGAAATTATGGAAATCTAATTTTTGAAATATGTATTTTACGCCCATCGGTCAAATTTGCCCCGATGGGCTTTTCAAAAGGGTGATTAAATTGTTTTTTAAAGCCAAAAAGTCCAAGAAAGTAAATTCTGAGATTATAATGCCTCGTCACATTGCAATTATAATGGATGGCAACGGCCGTTGGGCAAAAAAACGTGCGTTACCACGCTCGGCAGGTCATAGTGCGGGTTCAAAGAATTTTAAGGATATTGCAAGATACTCAAATAAAATCGGATTAGAATACTTAACCGTTTATGCTTTTTCTACTGAAAATTGGAAGCGTCCCAAAGAAGAGGTTGATAATATTATGAACATTCTTCGAGATTATCTAAAGGATGCTAAAAACTTTAAGGATGAAAATATAAAGGTTAAATTTATAGGTAATATTGAGGCTTTGCCCGAAGATATTGTTTATCTTATTCGTGATGCCGAAGAAAATTCTAAGGATGCCACCGGTTTGCATCTTAACATAGCTCTGAATTACGGTGGCAGAGATGAAATTATTTTCGCTTTTAAAAATTTGGCCAAAAAGGTTAAAAGCGGTGAATTAGAGTTAGAAGATATTACCGAAGAAACCCTTTCAAATTCCCTTTATACAGCAGGTCAACCCGACCCCGATTTTATAATTCGTCCAAGCGGTGAATACCGGCTTTCAAATTATCTTATATGGCAAAGTGCATATGCGGAATTTTGGTTTTCAGATGTTTTGTGGCCTGATTTTTCGCCAAAGCACCTAGATAAAGCTATTGAGGATTATAGCAAACGTAATCGCCGTTTTGGTGGAGTATAGGAGAGAAATATTTATGAAAACTAGAATTATTTCGGGTGCGGTTATGGTAGCACTTTTGGTAGCACTTTTGGGGGTATCCACAAAATACATAGCCGTTATGTACCTTGCAGCAGGTCTTTTATCTGCGGTGGCGGTTTATGAGGCCTTGTACGCTACGGGAATAGTTAAAAATAAAATTATAACTGCAGTTGGTTGTGTATATTCTGTTTTTTACGTGTGCAAAATTCTTTTGACATATGTAGATGAGGCGATTGCAGTAAAAATTATGGCAAATGTCACACCTATAGCAGTTGTTTTTGCACTTATTCAATTTGCTTTGTATCTTAAATTCCATAAAGATATTAACCTTGAGGGTATGTTGGGTATGATTGTCTTGCCTATTTTAATTTCCTTTGGTTTTGAATCTTTAAGCAAACTGGTTCTTGCAAATCAAAAG
Organism: Acutalibacteraceae bacterium; assembly: GCA_045534095.1. GTDB lineage: Bacteria > Bacillota > Clostridia > Oscillospirales > Acutalibacteraceae > UMGS1279. The sequence goes on from JAZSJA010000051.1 coordinate 12,632, forward strand.
CTTTTATATATCGTTTTAATGTTCTGTTGGGCAGCCGTTGCCGATACAGGCGCTTATTTTACGGGCGTTGCGATTGGCAAACATAAAATGGCACCCGTTATAAGCCCTAAAAAGAGCTGGGAGGGCTTAATTGGCGGAATTTTATCATCCCTTTTAGTAACCTTTATTGTATGCCTTATATACAGTAATTGTTTTGATGTTAAGGTTAACACCCTTGCAGTATTACTTGTAACCCCTGTGTTTGTTCTTATAGGCGTAATGGGAGATTTAACGGCATCCTTAATAAAAAGAAAATGCGGAATAAAAGATTTTGGCAAGATCATTCCCGGTCACGGTGGAATATTAGACAGATTTGATAGTATGCTAATGATTTCTGCTGCTTTAATTTCTCTATTGGAAGTCGTTTCACTTATAAATTAGAAAAAATAGGAATACTAATTATTATGGAAAAAATTACAATTTTAGGTTCAACAGGTTCAATAGGTACACAGGCTTTAAAGGTTGCCGAAAAACTAGGCCTTAAAATATCTGCTCTTGCAGCGGGTGGAAGAAATTTAAATCTTTTGGAGCAACAAGCAAGAAAATGGATGCCTAAATATTTGGCGGTAATGGATGAAAACGCCGCTAAGGATTTGAAAATTCGTCTTGCTGATACCACCGTTAAGGTAGAGGGTGGTGCAGCTGCAGTTGATTTTGCCGCTGCTTATGATGCAGATATGGTACTTAATTCCATAGTAGGTATTGCGGGACTTCGTCCAACTCTTACCGCTATTGAATCCGGTAAAAATATTGCACTGGCGAATAAAGAAACTCTTGTAACAGGCGGTGATATTGTAATGTCACGTGCCAAGGAGAAGGGCGTTTCAATTTTCCCGGTGGATAGCGAGCATTCAGCGATTTTTCAGTCGCTTATGGGTGTGCCAAGTGGCAATCCTTACAAAATTTTGCTCACCGCATCAGGGGGACCTTTCTTCGGAAAAACAAAGGATGAACTTAAAAATATCACCCCGGCCGATGCATTAAAGCATCCAAATTGGGATATGGGTCAAAAAATCACAATTGATAGTGCAACCCTTATGAATAAAGGGTTAGAGGTTATTGAGGCAGTGCATTTATTCTCAGTTTCGGCAGATAATATTGAGGTGCTCGTGCATAGACAAAGCATACTGCATTCAGCAGTAGAACTTGAGGATGGTGCGGTTATAGGTCAGCTTGGTACTCCCGATATGGCAATTCCCATTCAGTTTGCATTTACCTATCCAAATCGTATGCCATCTCCTGCACCAAAGCTTTCTTTAACAGATATCGCTACGCTTACCTTTGAAAAACCCGATATAGAAACCTTTACCTGCCTTGGCACCTGTATTTCTGCAATCAAAAGGGGAGGGCTTTATCCCACCGCCGCAAATGGAGCCAATGAAAAGGCAGTTGAACTTTTCCTCAAGGGTAAAATTTCGTTTCTTGAGATTGGTGAGTTTGTTGCAAGGGCAACCGATGAATGCCAAAATAAACAAAATTTCACCGTGGAAGACGTCTTTGAGGCCGACCGACTTGCACGTGAGGCGGTTATGTCTTATATTTAATCCATTAGGAGGCAGTTATGCTGGAAGCAATAGGTTCCTTTTTTAGTACGGTTTGGCCGTACGTTATAGCATTTCTCTTTTTTATATTTTTAGTAGTAATTCACGAGTTTGGACATTTTATTGCCGCTAAATCTTTGGGGGTTCGTGTTAATGAATTTGCCATAGGCTTTGGTCCAACTCTTTTCAGAAAAAAAGGTAAAGAAACCACATATATGATAAAACTCATTCCCTTTGGCGGATACTGTGCCATGGAGGGTGAGGATGAAAACAGTAATGACGAAAAGGCTTTTTGTAATAAGGCTGCTTGGCGTAGATTTTTAATAGTTATAATGGGTGCGGTTTTTAATCTTTTATTTGGTCTTATTATTGTTGGAATAACCTTGGCACCGCAAGCAAAGTATGCTACCACTACTATTTCCGGATTTGGCGAAAAGGCTGTAAGTAACTCTGAAAACGGTCTTATGGTAGGGGACGAGATTGTGGAAGTTGAAGGCCGAAGTGTGTACACTTTTTATGATGTTTCTTACAATTTTACCGCAGTAGATGACGGAAAGGTAGATTTAACCGTTCTTAGAAACGGTAAAAGAGTTAATCTTAAAAACGTACCATTTGCTATGGAGGAATATGAAGGCTACAACGTTATTGTACGAGATTTTAGCGTTAAACCGGAAAAACGTACAGTAGGAACCTTTTTAAAGCAGACGGTAAACACATCAATATCTTACGGAAGAATAGTTGTGTTCTCCCTTGTTGATATGATAAAAGGCAGATATCGCGTAAGTGACGTATCGGGTCCTGTTCAGGTAACTGCAACCTTGGGCGAGGTGGCTAAAACAGGTGTCTTTGATATGCTGCCCTTAATAGCCCTTATTACCATAAACTTAGGAATATTCAATCTGCTGCCAATTCCCGCCCTTGACGGTGGCAGACTTGTGTTTATTTTAATTGAAATGATATTTAGAAAACCTGTACCTCAAAAGTATGAAAAATGGGTACACGCCATAGGTATGATATTCTTGCTTGCACTTATGGCAGTTATTTTGGTTAAAGATATTTGGACGTTTTTCTAATCTAAATGAAAGGAATTTCTATTGCTATGTTTAAAAGAGAAGATACCGTTAAGGTTAAAATAGGTAAAGGCGAAAACACCCTGTTTATAGGCGGCGATTCTCCTGTTTCGGTACAGTCTATGCTCAATAAGCCTGCACATAATTTTGAGCAAAATATTAAGCAGGCAATAGAACTGGAAAAAGCGGGTTGCGAAATCATAAGAGTTTCGGTACCCGATATTGATACAGTTCCCCTTATTGCGAAACTTAAAGAGGCAGTAAAGGTTCCTATAGTTGCCGATATTCATTTTGATTACAAACTAGCAATAGAAAGTGCCTATGCGGGCGTTGATAAAATTCGTATCAATCCCGGTAATATAGGTGATGATTCAAAGGTTAAAAAGGTTGTGGACGTCTGCAAGCAAAAAGATATCCCCATAAGAGTAGGGGTTAATTCGGGCTCGGTAGAAAAGCATATCTTAGCAAAATATGGTGCTCCTACACCCGATGCCCTCATAGAAAGCGGAATGTACCACATCTCTCTTTTAGAGAAATTCGATTTTGACCAAATAGTTTTATCTTTAAAATCGTCAAACGTTGAAACAATGTTTAAAACATATATGGGAGCGGCTGAGGTTTGTCGTTATCCGCTACATTTAGGTGTTACTGAGGCAGGTACGCTTCGTATGGGTACTCTCCGTTCGGCAGCCGGTATTGGCGGACTTCTCTTAAACGGAATAGGCAGTACAATTCGCGTATCCTTAACCGATGACCCCGTAACAGAGGTGGAGGCGGGCAGAGAACTCCTAACGGCAATAGGGCTAAAAAAAGGCGGCATCAGATTTGTTTCTTGCCCCACTTGCGGCAGAACTTCCATAGATTTGGTAGGGCTTGCGAAAAAGGCTGAAGAGGCTCTTAAAAATTGCAAAAAAGATATTACCGTTGCAATAATGGGCTGCGTTGTAAATGGTCCCGGCGAAGCAAAGGAAGCAGATATCGGCCTTGCAGGCGGTAAGGGCGAAGGAATTATTTTTAAAAAAGGCGAGATAATAAAAAAATTGCCTGAGGATAAACTCCTTTCGGCACTTTTAGATGAGATTGAAAGGTTATAATATAAATGAAGTTACATAGCGTTTTTGATAAAATACTATCATCAAAGCTTATTTCAATGTTGCCTGATGGTGAGGTTAAGCGGTGTGACGTAAATACCGAAAACCGCACAATGGACGTTGAAATCAAGTTTGAAAAATATGTTGCGGCTTCTGTTATTTCAGAATTTTCAAATGAAGTAAGATTGGCTTTAAAACTTAAAAATATAACTGTAGACTTTGGATTTAATGAAGGGGAAATTCCCCTTTCTGCCTTTGGTGATATGGCAGAGGAGCTTAGATTTAAAAATCCTATGGTTAACGGTTTTTTGAATAATGCAGATTATAAATTTGATGGTGAAATTTTAACAATAGAGCTTAAAAACGGTGGTCTTTCTTCCCTTGTTGAATCGGGATTTGAAAGACAGTATAAAGATTTGTGCAAAAAACGATTTGGTAAAAATATAAGCATTGAATTTGAGGGGAAAACCGAGAATACAGAACCCTTTATTCCGCCGGTAGTAGAGCATCCGACCTTTACACCATCGGCACCAAAACCTATGGCAAAACCTGTAAATGAGCCAATTTATACTAAGGTTCGTACAGACGCTCCTCCCGCAAACGGACTCCCCGTATATTTAGATAATCCAAAGCTTTTTTATGGCAGACTTCCGGATAACTCCCGTCCTATGCGTATGCAGGACATTGCACCTGAGGAGCAGAGCCTTTACGTTTGGGGTGAGGTAAGTGACTATTCTGCCGAGCTCACTAAACGTGGCGATAAATATAGAGTTAATTTTTCCATAAGCGATCACACTAACGCACTTAACGTAAAAATGCTTATGGATAAGGATAAAATATCCCGTATATCATCCGTTACCGATGGTAACTTTTTGCTTTTGGCAGGTGAATACGCCTTTGATGATTGGGCAAAAGAGTACGTTATAAACAAGGTTAAGGGTATGGCAGTTATAGACCGCTATGACGTTGCCGATACCGCTGAGGAAAAACGTGTAGAACTTCATTGCCACACCAATATGTCCACCAAGGATGCCGTTGCAAGTGCGGGCGATATTATAAATCGTGCCTATAAGTGGGGGCATAAAGCCGTGGCGATTACCGACCATGGTGTTGTTCAGTCGTATCCCGCTGCCGCTGAGGCAGTAGGTAAAATCCGAAAAGGTGGAGGGGATTTTAAGGTTATTTACGGTGTGGAAGCCTATTTTGTGGATGATACTAAGGGTGAGACCGATATAACCAAACTTAAAAGCTACCATCAGATTATTTTGGTTAAAGATTTAGTTGGTCTTAAAAATTTATATCAGCTTGTTTCAAAGGCACACGTAGAGGATTTCCATAAAAGACCTTGTACCAGAAAAAGCGAGATTGAAAAGCATCGCGAGGGACTTATTATTGGTAGCGCTTGTGAGGCGGGCGACCTATATCAAGCAATGATAAAGGGTGCATCGGATGATGAACTTATTGAAATTGCAAAGTTTTATGATTACCTTGAAATTCAGCCACTTGGCAATAATGAATTTATGGTACGAGATTCGGTAAAACCTGATAAAGTAAGTAAAAAAGGTGTTGTTACACCCAATCCATTTCGCCATATAACCTCTATGGAGGTTATAAAGGATTATAACCGCAAAATTGTAGAAATTGGTGATAAATTAGGCCTTCCCATAGTTGCCACAGGTGACGTTCACTTTTTAACTAAGGAGGACGAACTTTTACGTAAAATTCTTATGGCAGTTCAGGGCTTTGAAGATTTTGATAATCAAGCCCCTCTTTACCTTAAAACCACCAATGAAATGCTTGAGGATTTTTCTTATTTTGGCGATAGAGCAAAAGAGTTTGTTATAGATAATCCCAATAAAATTGCCGATATGGTAAGCGATGAGGTTATTCCCGTGCCAAAGGGAAGCTACCCACCCGTTATTGAGGGTTCGGACGATTTGCTCCGAGAACTTTGCTGGGATAGAGCCAAGAAAATGTACGAGTTTAAGGGCGAAATCCCTGAAATAGTTACAAAGCGTCTTAATAAAGAACTAGATAGTATTATAAATAATGGCTTCTCTATAATGTATATTTCAGCCCAAAAATTAGTTGCATATAGTGAGGCTAACGGATATTTGGTAGGCTCCCGTGGTTCGGTTGGATCTTCCTTTGTTGCTACAATGTCGGGAATTTCTGAGGTTAATCCTCTACAACCCCATTATTATTGTCCCAATTGTCGTTGGAGTCAGTTCTTTAAAAGTAGTGAGGTTGGCTCCGGATTCGATTTGCCCGAAAAAAACTGTCCTGAATGCGGTACCCCTTTAAACCGCGACGGACACGATATTCCCTTCGAAACCTTCCTTGGATTCAAGGGAGATAAGGTTCCTGATATTGACCTTAACTTCTCTGATGAATATCAAAGCGAGGTTCAAAAATACACCGAAACCTTGTTTGGTAAAGAAAACGTTTTTAAGGCGGGTACAATTTCTACCATTGCCGAAAAAACTGCTTTTGGTTATGTTAAGGCCTACTGCGAGGAAAAAGGAATTACTTTAAGTCAGGCCGAAATGAATCGCCTTGCCAAAAAGGTAGAGGGATGTAAGATTAAAGCAACCTCAGGTCAGCATCCTGCGGGTATGGTTATTGTTCCTCGCGATAAGGTTATTTATGATTTTTGCCCCATTCAGCATCCCGCAGACGATCCTAAGTCCGATATTTTAACAACCCACTTCGATTTCCATTCAATTCACGATACCATTTTAAAATTGGACGAACTAGGTCACGTCGTTCCAACAACCTATAAATATCTTGAGGAGTATAGCGGTATTTCTGTAAGTAATATTTCTATGTCTGACCGCAGTGTTTATAGCTTATTTACATCTACAGATGCCCTTGGCGTTACTCCCGAGCAGATAGATTCCAAAACGGGTACATACGGTTTGCCCGAGTTTGGTACTCAGTTTGTCCGTGGAATGTTAATGGACTGTAAGCCTCAAAACTTCTCGGATTTATTGCAGATTTCAGGTCTCTCACACGGTACTGACGTTTGGCTCGGTAACGCAAAAGACCTTATAGATAGTGGTAAATGCACCATTTCTGAGGTTATAGGTACCCGTGATAACATAATGGTTTACCTTATAAACCAAGGTATGGATGAGGGCAGAGCCTTTAAAATCACCGAGACTGTTCGTAAGGGTCTTGTTGCTAAGGGCAAGGTTTCTGAGGAGGAGTGGAACCAAATGGAGGACGATATGCGTGCAGTCAACGTTCCCGAATGGTACATTGCTTCCTGTAAGAAAATCAAGTATATGTTCCCAAAAGCCCATGCTGCCGCTTACGTTATTGCCGCACTCAGACTTGCTTGGTATAAGGTGTACCAGCCCATTGCTTTTTACTGTGCATACTTTACTGCCCGTCCCGGTGATATTGATATTTTAACCCTTTTAAAGGGTAAAGATGCCGTTCGTCGTCTACTCAATGAAATCAAGGCAAAGGGTAGGGAGGCAAGTAATAAGGAGCAGGCCGTTTATGATAATATGCTTATTATGAATGAAATGCTTCAACGCGGTATAGAGGTGTTGCCTCTTGACCTTAAAAAATCTCACGCCGTTAAGTATTTGGTAGAGGATGGCAAAATGCGTCCTCCCTTTGGTGCCTTAAACGGTGTAGGCGATACTGCCGCCTGGTCAATTTATGAAACCGCACAAAAGGGCGGCTTTATTTCCAAAGAAGATTTTAGAATAGAATCAGGAATTTCTAAAACTATATTAGAACAGCTAGATGCCGTCGGAGTTTTAGGTGATTTGCCTGACAGTAACCAGTTATCACTTTTCTAAATGGAGAAAATTTTATGTTTTTTAAAGTGCCTGCACATCCTAATCTTTTTACCGAAAGACTCCTTCTTAGGTCACCGTCTTTTTTAGATATAGACGATGTTTTTGATTTTTGCAGTGATCCCGATTCCTGCCGTTATGCCGATTGGACACCCCATAGAAACAAAAGCGAAACAAGGGAGTATTTAGCCTGGCTTAAACGTAAGTCGGGGGAGAAAAATTACACTTGGCTTATTGAAAACAGATTGTTGAAAACGGTTATAGGTACAATAAGCATAGTGGATGTGGATTATTCGGGTAAAATTGTAACGGTTGGGTATACTCTTTCAAAAAAACACCAGCACAAGGGCTACGCTACCGAGGCACTAACAAGACTTGTTAGATATTTGTTTGACGATTTGAAGGTTGAACGAGTGCAAGCAAAGGTTATACCTGAAAATGTGCCGTCTTGCCGACTTTTGGAAAGGGTGGGCTTTAAAAATGAGGGGCTCGTTAAAAAAGGTGCATTCTGCCGCACAAATTGCGTGGACGTATATATCTATGCTTTAACCTAACAATAGAATCAGCAAAATAAAATCAGCCGCCGATGAATGGGGATGTAACCTCGTATATCGGCGGCTTTGTTTATACTGAACACAAAGCACGTATTTGTTTTGAAATACGATAATGTATCATAATAAAAAAATATTGCAATTTTAAAAATAATATGTTATTATGATAATGCCAAACCAATTGAATATAAAAAATAGGGGCAATCTTTTTATTTTTATAGGGATTGTTATGCTTTTTGCATACACTAACATATGCGAATTTGATAAAAATGCAAATTCCATCAATGTGTTGGTGTATTTATTGCCCTTTATATTGAATTGGTTTGGCGACTATCGGAGTTTGCGTTTTTTGTGCGGTTACTTCGGTAGCCGCACTTTTTATTTTAAGGAGGCTGTAGTTTTTGTTTTTAATAAAAATAAAAAAAAGAGAGGTAAATACTATGTTTAAAAAATTATTGAGTATTGTCCTTTGCATGCTTATTTTGGTTGGCGTAATCGCTGTGCCTGCAAGTGCTGATGTAGGGGATAACACTTTTAGTGAACGCGAATCTAACGATTCTATGTCACTAGCTGATAGAGTTTATAATGATTATACTGTAAGTGGCGTCGTTTCAGGTAAATATGATATAGATCATTTTGGCTTTACGCTCTCTACTAGAAGTACAGTTAATATTATTACAGTAGCCGAATATAAAAGTGCTTTTATGGCAGGTGTTTTTAATTCTTCTGAACAATGTCTTGCTGCAAGCTACTTTGTAGAATACTCTGATTCCGGAAATCCCACATATTTGCTTTCTGTTACTTTGAATGCCGGAACATATTATTATATTGTGCTTAATGACAATAGTTCTTTGATCAACGACTATGTGTTCTATATAACTTATGGTTCATCTTCTTCCTCTCATAGCCACACATATTCAAGTAATTGTGATACAACCTGCAATTCCTGTGGTGCAACAAGAAGTACATCATATTCTCATACATATTCCAACAGCTGTGATTCTTCCTGTAATTATTGCAGTGCAACAAGAAGTGTAACACATTCTTACACCAATTCTTGCGATTCAAGTTGTAATATATGTGGTACCACAAGAAGCACATCTCATTCATACTACAGTGTATGTGATAGTGTTTGCTATGTGTGCGGTGCGACCAGAACAGCACCTCATAAATATGATGATACCTACGATGAATACTGTAACTACTGCGGAGAGAAAAGAGGTAGAACAGGATTATATGATGATGGTACAGGCAGAATATATTATTATGAAAATGGCAAAAAATCCGGTGCGACCACTTTTGTAAAATATAATGGGGTTTGGTATTATCTTAAATATGGCCAGTGGTTAGGAGAAACGGCTATTCCTAAAAACAATGGACAGTTCTATTATGTAGAAAACGGTATTTGGGATAAAGAAGCAAACGGACTAAAAAAATTCAATGGAATTTGGTATTTAATTAAAAATGGTAAATGGAACAATACAACTACAACCTTCTATAAAAGTAACGGTAAATTCTACTACGTTAAAAATGGTAAGGTTCAATCAAACACTACCGGCTTAATTAATATACCTAGCTATAACAACAATACCTATTTTGTAAAAAATGGTGTTATACAAAGCTCGGTAACAAAAATTTTAAAATACAATAATAAATTCTATTATATCAAAAAAGGTGTTGCTCAACTTGGTGTTACCAACGTTGTTAAACTAGATGGTAAAACTTACTATATTAAAGCGGGTATTTGGCAAAATGGTTCAACAGGTCTCAAAAAGATTGGTAAATATTACTATGACGTATCAAAAGGTATAGTTCAAACAGGTGTTACCAAAATCAAAAAATTCGGTACCAAGAACTACTACATCAAAAAAGGTATTGCACAAACCGGTATAACTAATGTTGTAAAACTTGGTAGCAAGACATACTATATTAAAGCAGGTGTTTGGCAAAATGGTTCAACAGGAGTCAAAACTATCGGTAAGTACCAGTATTACGTTGTTAAAGGTGTAGTACAAACAGGTGTTACAGGAATTAAAAAAGTAGGTTCTGCAACCTTCTATTTCAAAAAGGGCGTAGTTCAAAATACTAACGGTTTTGTTAAATATAGTGGCAAATATTACTATGTAAAAGCAGGTAAGGTGCAAACCGGTAAAACCGGCTTAGTGTCACATAATAATAAATGGTATTATATAACAAAAGGTGTTAAAAACACAAAGTATAATGGTACCGCAAAATATAAGGGCGTTACCTTTAATGTAAAAAAGGGTAATGCAACGGTTAAAGGTTATCATTCTTGTTCATATACCAAAGCTACCTGCACAACCCCAAAAACCTGTATTTATTGCTTTGATACTTGGGGAAGGCCTGAGTCACATGAATTTGTGAATTCAAATTGCTTAAAATGCAATAGATATATCGAAATCCCCTTTACTGTAGACTATCCAAGTGTCTTATATTATAGGGATACAGCTTTTACTATTGATAATTACACAATAAGAGAAATAGATGAATTTGATGAAGGTTATGCGAAAATTTATTTTAGTATTACGAATATCACAGGTGGTTACAGTTTCTTCCATATAAACTTCTATGATGAATATGGTAATATAATGGATACTGGTACGTATTCTGGTTCCTCAAATGCAGGTCAAACAGAAGTGGATTATACTTATATACCGGAAGGAACATCAAGAATTGAATTTGTAAGATGTGACTAATTGAATTTATGTTGCAAAATCGCCCCCGATATACAAATAATTGTATATCGGGGGCGATTATATATACGTTTTTTGAGTTTTTAAGATGTTTGATATTAAGTACATTATCACTAAATGCTAAAAAATTGGGCATCTTATAATAGGATAGAAAGGCACAAAAATAAAAGGATTTAAAGCCAAAAAGGTATAAATATTTCATGAGAAAAATTTGTTATAAATTCCTAAGATTTTAATAAAGATAGGATTATTTTAGTCGATTTTAATAATTTTTCTTTTATTGCAAAAAAAATGAAAAATAGGGCTTGACATTTTGTCTTTAAAATATTATAATAATCAAGTCGCGTGACGATATGGCGGTATAGCTCAGTTGGCTAGAGCATTCGGTTCATACCCGAAGTGTCGTTGGTTCAAATCCGACTGCCGCTACCAACCTTAGAAGGGGTGCTGAAATATTGGTGCCTTTTCATATGGCCCGGTGGTCAAGCGGTTAAGACACCGCCCTTTCACGGCGGTAACACGGGTTCGATTCCCGTCCGGGTCACCAAATAAGCGCCGGTAGCTCAGTTGGATAGAGTGTTTGGCTACGAACCAAAAGGTCGGGGGTTCGAATCCCTTCCGGCGTACCAAAACGGTACAAGCATTAGCTTGTGCCGTTTTTTGTTTAGCAGAAAATAAAATCTGCAATGAAAGTGATTTTTTCGCACTTTTATTGCAGATTTTATGTTTCTTTTATCCTTCGCTGACAATATTCTTTATCCAAATTCCTTTACTGATAAAAATGTAACCTAATAGGCATTTTATAAGGTTTAA
>JAZSJA010000150.1:0-27691 GCA_045534095.1 Acutalibacteraceae bacterium
TTAAAAGATGTTTCATATTATTCGTTTATTTTAGCATTCAAAAAAATAAGGAAATCCGCCTTGAAGTTGCATTTGACGTGGACGCGGAACGAGACTAAGCCGTTCATACAAAACCTATTCGTAATTGGATGAAACGTCACACGTTTTAAAGACTATCTTATAAATCGCAATCTTTCCGGACGCGGGGTATAAACCAAGCCTCATCCGCAAACCTATTCGTAATTGGATAAAACGTCACACGTTTCACATCTCGGAGGGAGCGTCGATTTTAAGGAGCTTTAATACGTTGGCGATTGTTGTTTTAACTGCAACGCAAAGGCTAAGTCGTGCCTGCATAATCTCCTCGGCCTCACCCTTAACACGGCAAGCGTTGTAAAAACGGTGGAAAAGGGTAGCAAGGTCAAATGCGTAGTGGGTGATAAGTGCAGGGTCATAGTTTTCTGCGGCGTTAATAATGGTCTGAGGTAGTGCGGAAAGATGACGAATAACCTCTCTCTCCTCAGATGCGGATAAACAGTCTAAAGCCTCAGCCGAAAGTTCCTTTGGAGCAATACCCTCGGCGGCAAGATTGCGTAAAATACTGCAAATTCTTGCGTGTGCGTATTGAACGTAGTAAACGGGATTTTGGCTGGACTGTTCAACTGCCAAATCAAGGTCAAATTCAAGATGAGTGTTAGGCTCCTTGGAGTTGAATACGTATCTTGCGGCATCTATGGGAACCTCGTCTAAAAGGGTCTCTAAGGTAACCGCCTTGCCCGAACGTTTGGAGAGCTTGTAGGTCTCGCCGTTTTTAACAAGACGTACCATTTGCATAATAACAATTTTTAAACGATTTGCATCTACACCAAGTGCGGTGAGAGCCGCCATCATACGTGCAATGTAGCCGTGATGGTCTGCACCTAAAATGTCAATAGCCTTGTCAAAATTACGGGTAACAAGCTTGTCGTAGTGGTAAGCAATGTCAGGCACTAAGTAGGTGGGAACACCATTGGCACGCATTAAAACGCGGTCTTTTTCATCACCAAATTCGGTGGATTTAAGCCATAAAGCACCCTCCTGCTCATAGGTGTAGCCTGATGCCTTCAATTTTTCGATTATGTCGGTAACGGCACCGCTGGCGTGAAGATCGCTTTCTAAATACCAGCGGTCATAGGTGATGCGGTATTTTAAAAGGTCGTCTTTAAGTTTTTGAATGTTTTTAGGTAACGCAAAATCGCAAAGTGCATCTCTGCGTTCCTCCTCAGACGCGGTAACGTATTTGTCGCCGTGAATCTCGGCAAAAGCCTTTGCGTGAGCGGTAATGTCATCACCTAAATAGGCATCCTCGGGGATTTCTACCGAACTGTCAAAAAGTTGTAGGTAACGTGCCTCAAGAGAGATTTTGAACTTGTTGATTTGATTACCTGCATCGTTTACGTAAAATTCGCGTTTAACCTCATAACCTGCCCAATCGTAAGCGGCGGCAATGGAGTCGCCAAGAGCGCCGCCACGAGCGTTGCCGATGTGCATAGGCCCTGTGGGATTGGCTGAAACAAACTCAACAAGGACACTTTTGCCCTCGCCGTGAGAGCTTCTGCCATAGTTTTCTTTTTGCTCTAAAACGTCTAAAACGATGTCGCTGTAAAAGCGATTGGAAAGATATATGTTCATAAATCCGGGGCCGGCAATTTCAATTCTTTCAATGTAGCCCGCAGGAGTGATTTCGTTTACAATTGCCTCGGCAATCATACGGGGAGCCTTTTTAAGAGCTCTGGCCCATACCATTGCGGCGTTGACGGCATAGTCACCATGGGTGCGGTCGCCCGGGATTTCAATGTTAAATTCAGGTAATTCCTCGGCAGGGAAAATCCCTTTTTCTACGCATTTTTCGGCTGCAGAGAGAATAGTCTTTTTAATTTCGCTTTTCACGTTGTTTACAATTTGGGACATTTTTACACTTCCTTAATGCTGATTGTCATTTGATTTCGATTAAGCTCGGCGCCGTTTACGTCTACCGTGTACCACATAGATAGCTCGCCGCCGCTTGCACTTAATTTGTTTTCTATTTTTTCACCGTAAAAACCCATAGACATTGTGCCGTATGGAGTTTGATAAAGACAGTTGCAACGTTTACCCCGCTCAATGACAAAGCGGCTTTGATAGCTTCCGCTTCTTGTCACCGAAACAGTTCCGTTTGAGCCAACCTTTACGGTGGTGTGAATGGGGTCTTTAACGTCGGACATAAATTCGTCGGAATATTTTATAAGAAACGAACCGTCTTTTTCGGCGAATTTTCCATCGGCAGTAAGCTCAATGGTGTCACTTTCGCCTTGATCGTCTTTTTGTATGGTCTTAACTTTTACTATTACGTCTTTCATTTTGTTTACCTAAATATATTTAAAAATATCTACTTGATTTACGCTTTGCTCAATGTTTTCGCCCATTAAAATCTCGGCGGTCTTGGAGAAGGCGTCAGGTCGGTCACTTACAAAGAATTTACACGCGCCACCCTTTTCGTTAAACATATTGTTTTGTTCAAGATGTTTTTTTACCATTTCGGCAGTTGCAGTGCCGGGGTCTATAAGGGTTACGCCGTCGCCCATAATTTTTGCAATTATGTTTTTAAGGGCGGGGTAGTGGGTGCAACCCATAATAAGGGTGTCAACATCTCCCTCAATAATGGGTGCGAGATATCTTCTTGCCACCGCTTCGGTAACACCATCGGTTTGGGAAATCCAACCCTCTTCTACCAAAGGAACAAATAAAGGGCAGGCGTTTGCTACAATTACTGCATCGGGCAGAATGCGGAGTATAGCCCTTGCGTGGGAGCGACTGTTTATAGTGACGGGGGTACCTATAACACCAATTCTGCCGTTTTTAGTAGTTTCTGCCGCTGCCATTGCCGCAGGCGAAACAACCTCTAAAAAGGGAACGGGGAGTTCGTCGGCCGTCATATAGGCTACCGAGGAAACGGTGCCACAGGCGGCGATTATCATTTTAACCTTCTGACTAAGCAAAAATGCCTCGTCCTCGCGGGCATATTTTTTTACAATATCATTGCTTCTGGTGCCGTAGGGAACACGACCGGTATCGCCAAAATAAACAATATCCTCATTAGGTAAAAGTCTTTTAAGCTCTCTTACAACCGTAAGTCCCCCAAGACCCGAGTCAAAAACTCCAATAGGTCGGTTATCTGACAATAAAAACGCCCCCCTTTTCGGTATCATAATAATTCCATAATATCATACCACATTTTAAATTAGTTTACAAGATGTTATTTTAATAATTTTTATTAAAGTCACATAACACAAATCGTTAAAACGGCTCTTGCTACCAAATAAAAAAGTATCAACCTTTTCTTTTAAAATTAGTGTTTCGATGGTTTTGTAAATATTATTTTTAAGTTCTTCTGTTTCTTTAATGTTTTTATGACCTATAAAACAACAGGTTTTTTGCACATAGCATCATCTCCAAAGTGAAAGATTTTATAATTATTATATATTATCTTTCACTTAAAGTAAATATTTCTGCAATTAAAGTTTATAATAAATTGTTGATATATCAAATAAAATATATTTATAGTGGAAATCACTAAAGTAAGGGGATAAAAAATGCAAACTGAATTTCCGGATAAATATATTACTCTTGGACTAAAAATTGCGTATTATAGACGAAAAGCGGGTTTTACGCAAGAATATTTTGCCGAGCTTATTGGTAAAAGCGTGAGTTTTGTTGGTCAGGTTGAAGGTACGGGTACCGTGCGAGGGGTCTCTCTTGAAACCTTATTTAAAATTGCACAAGTATTAAAAGTTTCACCGTCTAAGTTGTTGGAAGAAGATTGAAAATTTAGTTAAAACCTCTTGACAAATAAAAATATGGTGATATAATACTAATAACAATTTAATTGTTGTACACACTAAATGCGAAGAGCAGAAAGTAGTAGATTGGAAATAAGCTGGAGAGAGTTGCCGGTTGGTGCGAGGCAAAGCGGAGTTCCTTTTGAATTCATTCTGTTAGCAGTGCACTGAATAAGAGTTATCTTTAGTAGGATGCAACGGTTGTTCCCGTTACAGAACTAAGGTATGATAGTACCTGAAAAGGTCATCACCGTGAGATGATGGCGAACTGAGGTGGTACCACGGGATTTAAAAATTTTCTCGTCCTCTGTATTCTTTATCGGAATGCAAAGGGCGTTTTTTATTTGCCCCTTTACACTCCGCAAGGGTTAAGTGACCCAAAATCAAAAGCAAAAAGAAAGGGTGTTTTAAATGGCACAAAATTACTATCAAAAAGAAATTGAAACCTTGTCACGGGAGGAAATGAAAAAACTTCAGTCCGAAAAGCTTGTGAAGCAGGTTAAACACGTTTATGAAAACGTACCCTATTACAAAAATCTTATGGATGAAAAGGGGGTAAAGCCTGAGGATATTACCTCCATTGACGACCTTTACAAGCTCCCATTCCTTACCAAGGCTGATTTAAGAGATGCTTACCCCTACGGTCTTTTGGCAAAGCCCATCAAGGACTGTGTTCGTATTCACTCTACGTCGGGAACAACGGGCAGACGCGTAGTTGCTTTCTATACACAACACGATGTTGATTTGTGGGAGGATTGCTGTGCACGTGCAATTGTGGCGGCAGGCGGCACCAACGAGGACGTTTGTCAGGTTGCGTATGGCTATGGACTTTTCACAGGCGGTGCCGGTCTTCACGGTGGATCCCATAAGGTTGGATGTTTAACACTTCCAATGTCGTCAGGCAATACTGACAGACAAATTCAGTTTATGCAAGACCTTAGTTCAACCATTCTTTGCTGCACCCCATCATATGCCGCATATATTGGCGAAAGCTTAAAGGAGCAGGGAATAAGTCCCAAGGATATTCCTCTTAAAGCGGGTATATTTGGTGCAGAGCCTTGGACAGAGGAGATGCGTAAGGGCATTGAAGAGGCCCTTGGAATTAAAGCCTATGATATTTACGGACTTACCGAGACCTCCGGCCCCGGCGTTGCTTTCGAGTGTTGCGAACAAAGTGGTATGCACGTGAATGAGGACCACTTCTTTGCAGAGATTATCGACCCCGATACAGGGGAGGTTTTACCTGAGGGAAGTAAGGGTGAATTGGTGTTCACGTCGTTGGATAAAGAGGCATTCCCACTTCTTCGTTATCGTACTCGTGATATCTGCGTTCTTTCCCATGAAAAATGCTCCTGCGGACGTACCCTTATTAAAATGGCAAAGCCCATGGGCAGAACCGACGATATGCTCATTATCCGCGGCGTAAACGTATTCCCAAGCCAGATTGAAACCGTACTCCTCAAAGAGGGATATGAGCCTAACTATCAAATCGTTGTAGACCGAGTTAAAAATAATGATACCTTTGAGGTTAACGTGGAAATGACAGCCGATAAGTTCACCGATAAGGTTGGTGAGATTATTGCCATGGAAAAATCCCTTGCAAACGCAATGAAAATTATGCTTGGCATTAACCCCACAGTTCATCTTGTTGCACCTAAAACCATCGCCCGCAGTGAGGGTAAAGCAGTTCGTGTTGTTGATAAGAGAAAACTTATATAATATAATATGTAGAAAAAAGGAGATGCGATTATGTCTATTAAACAGTTAACGGTATTTGTTGAAAATAAGCAGGGAGCACTTGTTGCTATAACCGAACTGCTTTCTGAAAATAATATCAATCTCAGAGCTCTCTCCATTGCCGAAACGGAGGATTTTGGTATCCTTCGCCTTATTGTAAATGATGAAGAAGCTGCAGAAAAAATTCTTGCTGACGGAGGTTACCTTATTAAAATTACCGACGTTGTGGGAGTTAAAATAGGTGACGCCCCCGGCAAGCTTTCCGAGGCACTAAAGGTTTTGGATGAAAACAAAATAAATATGGAATATTTATACGCCTTTATGGCGCGTACCGAAAAGCACGCCTATGTTGTTATACGTGTTGAGGATAACAATGCTGCTGAAACCGCATTAACAAATGCAGGCTTCCACCTTATAACCGAGGCCGATATAAATAAACTTTAAAGGATAATCAGGGTTTAATTTAAAAATACTTTTGCACATGATGTTTTTTACTTGTAAAACGTACTTAAATATGGTATAATGATATTGTAAAAAAGCAACTCTTTATTTTTGGCATATTTGGTGATTACAACACACCTTTTTGTGGAATAGTGGGTTCGCTACATACAATTTATATTTGTTATTACCAAATTAAATTTATAAACCTCAAATATTGAGCATATTTTCAAAACAAAAGAACCCACCATAGGGTTCTTTTTGCTTATATAGAGTTATTAAAAAAATGAGAGGGAGCGGTTAAAATGGACATTTTATTATTTTCTGAAATACAAATATTTAACAGTACATTAGTTACGAAAGGACAGTACATATGAAAAAATTATTATTGTTTTTAGTTGTATGCTTAATAATGTTCAGTGTTGGTTGCGAAAAAGATGTTATAACCTATGAACCTGATACCTCAAAGGATAGTTTGAGTGATGATGAATACGAGTATGAAGATGACGGAATGGTGGATGGAGATTATGGTGGCTCAGGTGCTTCGGAAAATTTATTTATAGAAGATGGCCGAATTTTCATATCCAAAGAACCATATTTTGTATTATATTTAAAGTCGTCAGGCACAGTGATTGAGGAAATACATCCTGACCTACCTCCGGTGAGAGTTGAAGTTGATAGGAACCCAACTGAAGTAGTGCTTGAAAATAACGGACATATAGAACACCTATATACATTTATGTATGATGGATTAGTTGGTGAGTGCAGTCTTGTTTTAATTAAAGATAAAAGCAAAATCCCTCCGTGGGAATATAAAGAAAATGTTTATGGCTCTTGTGAATTAGTTCATTGGGAAACTTACGAAACAATACAATATATGAATTATGATACCGGGGTTCTACTCGGTGATAAATTTTCTCTATTTTTACTTGATATACCAAACACCGAAACCGCGGATTTTTTTGAAAGATGCAAAACAGAATCAAAAGAAAATATATTAAACTACATAAATGATAACAAAATAAAATATAAATATTACTAAAATGAGAGTGTAAAAATTAGACTCCTTTAAGCACAGAAGAATTTTTCATAATTTTTTAATTAAATTTATAAATGTAGGTTTAATTTAGAAAAAATTTAAATTTTGTCTTGACAAAGCAAAAAGTTTGTGGTATTATAATCAGCGACAATAAAGCAGAACAGACCGAATCGTTCTCACCCCCAGGTAATCTAAAGGGGTTAATAAGTTTAAAATACTCGGTTTAAATCGGGTATGCTTATTATGTTTTTACGCACGAACGGTCTATTTGGCTGTTCGTGCTTTCATTTTTTGGAGGTGCTCATCATCGGCATTAAAGAATTAACCATCAATGAGGAAATTGAAGCAAAGGAAGTCCGCGTAATTGATACTGACGGTTCTCAGCTCGGCATTATGGCAACATCCAAGGCTCTTGAAGCTGCTTACAGCAAGGATTTAGACTTGGTTTGTATGTCACCCAATACCGACCCCGTAGTTTGCAAAATTATGGATTACGGCAAGTACCGTTTCGATCAAGCAAAGCGTGAAAAGGAATCCCGTAAAAATCAAAAGGTAGTTGAAATGAAGGAGATCCGCTTGGGTCTTGCAACCGACACCCACGATTTTGAAACAAAGGGCAACCATGCAAAACGCTTTTTAAAGGACGGACATAAAGTTAAGGTTTCTATCCGTTTCCGCGGTCGCGAGCTCGGTCATCCCGAAATCGGTATCGAGAATATGGAAAGATTTGCTGCTTATTGTTCAGAGGTTTCTGTTGTGGAAAAACCCGCTAAGATGGAAGGTCGCAATATGTTGATGTTCCTTGCACCTAAGCCAACAAAGTAATTTATTAAAGTTTTTAAGGAGGACTTTAAAATGCCTAAGATCAAAACTCACAGTGGCGCTAAAAAACGTTTTAAACTTACAAAAAACGGCAAGGTTAAACGCGCTCACGCTTTCAAATCACACATTCTTAACAAGAAAACAACCAAGCGTAAGAGAAATCTTCGCAAGACCGTAGTTGCTGACGTTACCAATGTTGCAGCGGTCAAGAAAATGATTCCTTATAAATAAGAAGTAACAACGGAGGTAACTAAAAATGGCACGTATTAAAGGCGCTATGATGACTCGTAAAAGAAGAAAAAAGGTTCTTAAGCTTGCTAAAGGCTATTTTGGCGCAAAGCACAGACTCTTTAAAACTGCTAAAGAAGCAGTTATGAAATCAGGCAATTATGCTTATATCGGTCGTAGACTTAAAAAGCGTGATTTCCGTCGTTTATGGATCACCCGTATTTCTGCTGCTGCTAAAATGAACGGTATGAACTATTCTACATTTATGAACGGTCTTAAAAAAGCCGGCGTAGAAATGAACCGTAAAATGCTTGCTGACTTAGCTGTTAACGATGCAAACGGCTTTGCCACTCTTGTAAAAACTGCTCAGAAAGCACTTGAAAAATAATAAATTATCGCCCGGGATTTAATCCTTCTCGGGCGGTTTTGTTTTTTAATAAACCACTTTAAAATTTCAAAAAAGGGGTGAAAACGGTATGATAACTTCAAAAGACAATGGAAAAATTAAAAAGGTTGCCGCCTATATGAACTCTGCAAAAAAACGCAGAACTGACGGTGTTTTTATCCTTGAGGGAACAAGACTTTGCTCCGAAGCTCTTAGAGAGGATATTGAGGTTTTGGAGGTTTTTTACACCGCCGGTGTTCTTAAATCCGACGCCGAGCTTGTGAAAAATCTGTGTGATATTTCTGCCTTCTTTGATGAGGTTAGCGATGCCGTTTTTGGAAAGATATCTGACACCTGTTCCCCTCAGGGAGTGCTTGTTGTCGCTCGCTTTAAAAGAGAGATTATAGTGCCTGAAAATGGCAAGTTTATAGCCTTTGAAAGGGTTCAGGACCCCTCAAATCTGGGTGCCGCTTCTCGCACCGCCGAGGCACTTGGCTTTTCGGGAATTATTATATCAGGCGAATCCACCGACCCCTATTCTCCAAAGTCACTCAGGGCTTCTATGGGGGCGTTACTTCGTATTCCCATAGTCCAAACAGGTGACTTTTCAGGCACCCTTTTGGAGTATCAATCAAAAGGCTTTAAGATAAGCGGTACCGTTGTGGATACCTCCGCTACCCCAATAAATACGGTTGATTTTACAGGCAATGAAATAGCTGTAATTGGTAATGAGGCATCGGGTATGAGCGACTCCGCAAAGAAAATTTGCGATAGACTTATAACAATTCCAATGGCGGGTAGAGCAGAATCCCTTAATGCAGGTGTTGCCGCCGCAATTGTTATGTGGGAGATGTGCCGATGAAGAGTAAATTTCCCTTTACAAAAGAGTTTGGATACATCAGACTTGCAAGAATTTTAAATCCGGGAAGCAGTAAATTGCATGAGGTAGTGGAAACCTTTGGGGATATTGAACGCATCAATTCTCTTTCGCTCAAGGAGTGGATTGAAAGCCGTATTTTAACCCCTGCAGAGCTTGCAAGAATAAATAAGATTTCAAATGATGAAATTTATGAGATTATAAAGTATTGCAAATTTAATGATATCAGAATAATCACCTTTGAGGATTTGGAATACCCTGAAAGCTTAAAACAAATAGAGAGCCCTCCTGCGGTAATTTACGCAAGGGGACAAAAGCTTGATGGTTCCATTCCTACCATTGGTATCGTGGGTGCCAGAAACTCCACCGAATTTGGCAATAAGGCTGCTTATTCACTTGGTGCAAAGTTGGCTCTTTCGGGCTTTACGGTAATAAGCGGTGGTGCAATGGGCATAGACAGTATGGCTCATGCAGGTGCAATAAATGCAGGTGGCAGCACCATAGTTGTTTTGGGCTGTGGACTTGACTATAAATATTTAATGGCACAAGAACCCCTTAGAAAAAAGGCTGAAATATGTGGTACCGTAATATCCGAGTTTGAACCTAAAACTCCCGCTACCAGATATACTTTCCCTATCCGCAACCGAATAATATCGGCATTATCTTGCGGTGTGGCGGTAATTGAAGCAGGGCGAAAAAGCGGTGCTTTGATTACGGCTACATATGCGATGGAGCAGGATAAAAAGGTCTTTGCTCTGCCGGGTAGCATAGTAGAACCTCAGTATAAGGGCACAAACGATTTGCTTAACGATGGTGCATTTCCCCTTTTGAAGGTTGAAAATATAATAGAAGCATATATCGGTAGGTTCCCGGATAAACTTAAATCGGGTGTTGTTCTTTCAAGGGAGATAAAACAAGGTTATTATGACGAGGTTAAAAGGCTTTCGTTTAAACCAACCTCTGTAGCAAATCCAAAAATAGATATAAAAAAGGAAGATAATCCTAAAACTACCAAAAAAACTTCATCTGAAAAGTTGGCAGATATTAAGGTGGAAGCACCTGAGGAGAAAGAGGAAAAAACTTATCAAAATCCTGATAATCTTCACTGCTCAGATGAAGCAAAGCGAATTTATCTCTCTTTTAGAGAGGATATCGAATTCTCAGATACTCTTTCAGATTTAAGTGGCGTAAGGGGCGGCAAATTTATCGCTGCAATCACCGAGCTTGAACTACTTGGAATCGTAAAGGCAGTTCCGGTTGGACGCTATGAAAGAATTAAATAGATTTTAGTAATTAAGAATGGAATGATATAATGTCAAAACTGGTTATTGTTGAGTCACCCTCAAAAATTAAAACCGTTAAAAAGGCTCTTGGCAGCGGTTATACCGTTATGGCATCCAAGGGTCATATTCGCGATTTACCTAAAAGCACTCTCGGCGTGGACGTAGAGAATAATTTTAAGCCTCAGTACGTTAATATGTCTGATAAAAAGGAACTTATTAAGGAGCTTAAAGCCGCCGCAGATAAAAGCGATTTTGTTTATCTCGCAACCGACCCTGACCGTGAGGGGGAGGCGATTTCTTGGCATCTTGCTCAAATTTTAAAGCTTGATATGAGCAAGGAAAACCGTGTTTGTTTTAATGAGATTACCAAAACCGGTATAAAGGCAGGTATGAGCAAGCCGTCAAAAATCGATTTAGATTTGGTAGATGCTCAACAGGCTCGCCGTGTTTTAGATAGAATAGTGGGATATAAGCTTAGTCCCTTCCTTTGGAAAAAGGTTAAAAGAGGTCTTTCGGCAGGTCGTGTTCAGTCTGTAGCCCTTCGCCTTATTGTAGATAGGGAAAGAGAGATTGAAGCCTTTATTCCCGAAGAATATTGGACCATTGAGGGCGTTTTTGAAAAAGAAAAGGCTACCTTTAATGCTCACTTCCACGGTGATGCGTCGGGCAAAAAGCTCTCCATAGCCAATGAGGATGAGGTTAATAAAATTCTTGCCGATTTAGAGGGTAAGGATTATACCGTAAGTGAGGTTAAAAAGTCTAAACGCAAGGTTCAGCCCGCACCTCCCTTTATTACCTCCACAATGCAACAAGAGGCATCTAGAAAGCTGGGTTATACAGGTCAACGCACAATGAAGGTTGCTCAACAGCTTTACGAGGGTGTATCGGTTGATGGTAACCCTACCGGTCTTATAACCTATATGCGTACCGACTCCCTCCGCATTTCCGAGGAGGCAAGAGGGGCTGTAACCGCTTTTGTTAAAAGAGAATACGGCGATAAATATCTCCCCGAAAAGCCAAGATATTTTAAAAGCAAGGCATCGGCACAGGATGCTCACGAGGCAATCCGTCCTACCGATGTAGAACTCACCCCTGCAAGAGTACGCGATGCTCTCACCGATGAACAGTTTAAACTTTATTCCCTAATTTGGAGCCGATTTGTTTCCAGCCTTATGGCAGAGGGCATAAACGACGTTGTTTCGGTGGATATTATTGCAAATAACTATATGTTTAAGGCAAGTGAAACCACCGTTAATTTTGATGGATTTACCGTGCTTTATCAAGAGGGTAAGGATACACTTGATGATGAAAAAAGCAGTAAGCTACCTCCCATTGAAAAGGGTGACAAGGTTGTAAATAAATCCTTGGAGCAAAAGCAACATTTCACCCAACCCCCTGCACGCTATAGCGAGCCTACCCTTATCAAGGCACTTGAGGAAAACGGTATTGGTCGCCCCTCAACCTATGCTCCAATAGTTAGTAATATCCTTTCCAAGGATTATATTGAGCGTGTTCAAAAATCCTTTAAGCCTACTGCACTGGGTATGGTTGTTACCGACCTTCTGAAGGATCATTTTGAAAAAATAGTAGACGTTAAATTCACCGCCGGTATGGAGGAATCCCTTGATGAAATCGAGCACGGAAACTCCAAATGGCAAAAAATATTAGAGGATTTTTATAACGATTTTGAAAGCAGTCTTACTACTGCCGAAACAACCTTAGAGGGACAAAAATTCAAGGTTCCTGACGTAGAATCAGATGAGGTTTGTGAGCTTTGCGGTAAAAAAATGGTTATAAAAAGCGGTAGATTCGGTAAGTTCCTTGCTTGCCCCGGATTCCCTGATTGTAAAAATGCAAAACCTCTCCCTGAAGATGAGGTTAAAGAGCCCTGCCCCAAATGTGGCGGTAAGCTTGTTAAAAAACATTCCAAAAAGGGTAAAACCTTTTATGCTTGTGCAAGCTATCCCGAGTGCGATTTTGCCGCTCCCGGCATTCCAACGGGCGAGGTTTGTGAAACCTGTGGTAGCCTTATGCTTAAAGGTACACGTGGCAGAACCTACTGCATAAACAGCGAATGCCCCACAAGAGTAGAGGGTAGAGAAAAGGCGGCGGCAAAGAAAAAATCTCCCGCCAAAAAAACAACTACCAAAAAATCAACCGCTAAAAAATCAGCGGCAAAGGTAAAAACAGATGAATAATAAAGTTAACGTAATAGGTGCCGGTCTTGCGGGCTGTGAGGCGGCTCATTATTTGGCGAATATGGGAGTAAAGGTAACTCTCTATGAGATGAAACCGGATAAAAAATCTCCTGCTCACAAGTCGGAGCTTTTTGCCGAGCTTGTTTGCTCTAACTCCCTTAAAGCCTCAAGAATTGAGTCGGCGGCAGGTCTTTTAAAGGAAGAAATGCGAAGACTCGGCTCGGTTTGTTTGGAATCGGCAGATAAATTCTCAGTTCCCGCCGGGGGAGCTTTGGCGGTTGAAAGAAACGGCTTTTCGGCATATATTACCGCAAAAATCAAAAGTCACCCCAATATTGAAATCAAATATGAGTGCGTGGAAAAAATCCCCGAGGACGGCGTTACCATTATAGCCACAGGCCCCCTTACGGATGATGCTTTGGCAGAGGATATAAAAAGAACTTTAGGTAGCGAATACCTTAACTTTTTTGATGCGGCTGCCCCTATTGTATCGGGGGAAAGTATTGATATGAGTTCAGCCTTTTATCAAAGCCGTTACGATAAAGGCGAGGGTGATGATTACATAAATTGTCCCCTTAATAAAGAGCAGTATGAGGCATTTCATTCGGCTTTAATTTCGGCAGAAAGAGCCCCTCTTAAAGATTTTGAAGGTGACCCGACGGTGTATGAGGGATGTATGCCTATTGAAATTCTGGCCTCCCGTGGTACAGATGCAATTCGTTTTGGCCCTATGAAGCCGGTAGGTCTTACCGATCCAAATACAGGGCATCGTCCTTGGGCAGTTTTACAACTCAGAAAAGAAAACTGCGAGGGCAGTATGTACAACCTTGTGGGATTTCAGACAAACCTTAAATTTGGTGAGCAAAAAAGAGTGTTTTCCATGATACCCGCCCTTAAAGAAGCGGAGTTTATGCGTTATGGCGTTATGCACCGCAACAGTTTTATAAATTCGCCTATGCTACTTAATAAAAATCTGTCTTTAAAGGCCAATCCCAATGTCTTTTTTGCGGGTCAGCTTTCGGGTGTTGAGGGATATATGGAATCTGCGGCGTCGGGTATTTTGGCGGCTATAAATGCCTTTGCCCATATAAAGGGCAAAGAGCCGTTGGTGCTCCCCGTAACCACAATGTTAGGTGCCATAATAAACTATATTACCGACCCAAATACTAAAAAATTCCAACCTATGGGTGCTAATTTTGGACTATTGCCACCTCTTGAAGCTCGTATTCGTGACAAAAAAGAACGTTACGGTCTTTTAGCAAAAAGAGGTTTGGAGGATTTTGATAAATCAGTAACGGATTTTAAAATAAAAGGCGATTTATAATTTATGGCTAAAGTTATTGGGTAAATTCAGATTTTGAATATAAAGGATGAAAAATTATGAAAATAATAGTAGACGCATTTGGTGGAGATAACGCTCCACTTTCGGTTTTAGAGGGTGCCGCAATGGCGGTTAAAGAATATTCTATCGATATTCTTCTTGTAGGCGACGAAACAAAAATCAGGGCTTGTGCTACCGAAAACAACATATCCTTAGAGGGTATGGAAATCCTTCAGGCTGATGATATTATGGATATGCATGACGACCCTACCGAAATTGTAAAATCCAAAAAGAATACCTCTATGGCAGTAGGGCTTAAAGCCTTGGCCGATGGGGAGGGAGATGCCTTTGTTTCGGCAGGCAGTACCGGTGCTTTGGTGGTTGGCGGCTCTCTTATAGTAAAAAGAATTAAGGGAGTAAAAAGGGTTGCACTTGCCTCCTTTATCCCCGGTAAAAAGGGTAATTATCTTATGCTTGACATAGGCGCAAATGCTGATTGCCGTCCCGAAATGCTTTACCAGTTTGGTATTATGGGCTCGGTTTATATGGAAAAGGTTGACGGCAGAAAAAATCCTACCGTAGGACTTCTTAATATTGGAACTGAGGATACAAAAGGTTCCGAGCTTTATAAAGAAAGCTATAATCTTTTAAAAGACGCCCCTGTAAACTTTATTGGTAACGTGGAATCAAGAGAAATCCCCAAAGGCGAAATTGACGTAGTTGTAGCCGATGGTTTTACAGGTAACATTGCACTTAAACTTATTGAGGGTGTTAGTCTTACTATGTTCTCAATGATTAAAAACGCACTTTATAAAAATCTTAAAACCAAAATTGCTGCACTTATGCTTAAAAAAGGTCTTTATGAAATTAAGGCCAAATCAGACTACACCGAAATTGGCGGTGCACCCTTACTTGGTACCAGAAAGCCTGTATTTAAGGCTCACGGTTCATCAAACGGCAAGGCAATTAAAAACGCCATAGGCAAAGCGGCCGCTTTTGCAGGCAACGGTGTTATTGAAAAAATTTCCGGCAGTCTTGCTGAATAAACCACCAAATCACGCTATTTTTAGGAAGTAAATGTTATGGAACAGTTAGAAAAAAACTTAAAATATACATTTAAAAACAAGGAACTTCTTAGCAATGCACTTACCCATTCCTCCTATGCCAATGAAAAAAAGGGAGGAGCCAAATCCAATGAGAGATTGGAGTTTTTAGGCGATTCGGTGCTTTCTATTATAGTTTCGGAGCATATCTACAATAATTTCCCTAACCTACCTGAGGGTCAGCTTACAAGAATACGAGCATCCTTGGTTTGTGAAAAAACACTCTGCTCCTTTTCAAGACAACTTGAAATAGGCGATTTTTTGCTTTTGGGTAAGGGTGAAAAGGCAAACGGCGGAGCCTCTCGTCCATCAATTTTGGCAGATGCCTTTGAGGCTGTTTTAGCCGCTATTTATCTTGATGGCGGTATCCAACCCGCAAAACGTCACGTGTTACGTTTTGTTCAAAGTGAACTTACCCACCTGGAGAATGATAATTTTAAAGATTATAAAACCGAACTTCAAGAAATAATTCAAAGAAATCCTGAGGAAAAGCTTACATACGTTTTAATTGGCGAATCGGGTCCCGACCACGATAAATGCTTTACCGTTCAGGTGCATCTTAACTCAAACGTTATTGGAGAGGGAAGCGGTCACAGCAAGAAAAATGCTGAGCAAGCAGCCGCTAAAAAAGCCTTGGAGCTTATGGGAATTGAATTATGAGGCACGGTAACATATCGGTTTTTGTGCCCCATATAGGTTGCCCACACCGTTGCAGCTTTTGTAACCAAAACACAATTACAGGCGAAAATGTTTCGCCAACTAAAGAGGATGTTAAAAGGGCGATTGAAACTGCCTTTGCTCAGCCTCAGTACGACCCTAAAAACACCGAGCTTGCCTTTTTTGGGGGTAGCTTTACAGCCATTCCAAGGGAGTATATGTGCGAGCTTTTAGATGCAGCCTATGAGGAGGTTGAAAAGGGCAAGGTTTCGGGTATTCGTATCTCCACAAGGCCTGATGCAATATCTCCTGAGATTTTAGATATTTTAAAACAAAAGGGTGTTACGGCAATCGAATTGGGCTGCCAAAGTCTTGATGATGAGGTTTTAAAGCTCAACCACCGTGGACATACCTCTTTGGACGTTGAAAAAGCTTCGGCTTTAATAAAGGAGTACGGTTTTTCCTTAGGGCTTCAAATGATGACCGGCCTATTGGGGGATACCGATGAAAAGGCTTTGCAGACGGCCCAAAAAATAATTCAGTTTGGAGCCGATACGGTGCGAATTTACCCAACCCTACTGCTTAAAGGCACCTATTTACATTCGTTATATGAAAAAGGGGAGTACGCTCCTCAAAGCTTGGAGCATGCGGTAGATCTGGTGGCCGAGCTTTTAATGCTTTTTGAAGAGGCTGCGGTTAAGGTTATTCGTGTAGGTCTACACGCTGTAGAAACTGACGGATTTGTTACGGGTCCTTGGCATCCCGCCTTTGGAGAACTTGCCAAAAGTAAGGTTCTACTTAAAAAGGTGCTTAAAATTATTAAGGATAAAAATATTCCCAAAGGCAACATTGAAATTAGTCTGCCAAAATCTCAGGTTTCTGCAATGATAGGTCAAAAAAGGGAGAATATTTTGACCCTTGAAAAAATGGGATATAACGTAAAAATCGCTATAAATGATCATAATTTGGTTGTTAAAAATATTTGATTTTTTAATAAATTTGTTGTATAATACAAAGTTAGATATAAAAGTTTTAAAAAAGGAGTATTCCGGTGAGAATAGAATCTATTGATATAGTTGGCTTTAAATCCTTTGCCGATAAAACCACCCTTAAATTCGGACGTGGACTAACCGCAGTTGTTGGCCCTAACGGAAGTGGTAAAAGTAACGTTTCCGACGCCGTTCGTTGGGTGCTTGGTGAACAGTCCACAAAAAGTCTTCGCGGCACCAGTATGGAGGATGTTATCTTCAGTGGAACCGCAAAGCGTAAGGCTCACGGATTTTGTGAGGTTACAATTCATTTTGATAATTCCGACAGAGGTCTTAATTTCAATGAGGACAAGGTGTCGGTTACACGCCGTTATTATCGCTCTCACGAAAGTGATTATGCAATAAACGGCGTTTCGGTGCGTCTTAAAGACGTTCATGAACTTTTTATGGATACAGGTCTTGGCCGTGACGGTTATTCTATGATAGGTCAGGGTAAAATAGATAATATCGTTAGCACAAAGTCCAACGAACGCCGAGATATTTTTGAAGAGGCTTCGGGTATTTCCCGCTATCGTTATCGCAAAATAGATGCCGAGAGAAAGTTAGCCGCCGCTGATGAAAATCTTCTCCGTCTGCATGATATCTTAGATGAACTCAAATCTCGCGTTGGCCCCTTGAAGGAGCAGAGCGAAAAGGCTGAAAAGTTTTTGGTTTTGGCCGAGGAGAAAAAACAACTTGAAATTGGTCTGTGGCTTTATATGTTAGAGGCATCTAAGGAAGCCTTCAGAAAGCAAGAAAGCAAGATTGCAATTGCCACCGAGCAGTATCGTCAAATCGAAGAGCAGCTTACCGATTTTGATGCAACTATGGAAAAGAACTCCGAAAGCCTTGTGTCGGTTACAATGGCAGTAGATGAGCTTAAAGGTGAAATCTCATCTTTGGAGGAGCAGATTGCTCGTACCGAGGGTTATATAAACGTTGCAAAAACAAATATCGAACATAATAAAGAAACTATTGCCCGCTTGGAAAATGAAAAAGCAGGTCTTTTAAAATCTGATGAGGACGCCGTTGATGAGGCAAAAAATAAAGAGCAAGAGATAGAAAGCCTTATTAAAAACGGTAAGGATATTGAAGAAAAAGCCGCTAAAGTAAGCGAAAAACTTTCCTCTTTGATTCAAAACAGCGAAAATATTTCCCGCAGTCTTGAAAGTAAGGCTATGGAACTTAATGAACTTTCCATAAAGCTTTCTGATTATAGGGTAGCAGAGGTTACCTCCCGTTCATCAATTGCCGAAATTGCTTCTCGTGAGCAGATTATCGATACTGCCGCTAAGGAGCGTAAAACCGAAATTGATGCTTTAGAAAAAGAAATGGCCGAGCTTAATAAGGATTTAAGCCACGCCAACGATATTATAACCTCTACCGAGAATACCATTAAGGGTTATGAAATGCGTCTTGCAAACCGCAAACAAGCGGTGGATGATAAAAAGGCGGAAATTGATAATCTTAGTTTAGATATTTCTGATAAGCTTCGCCGTGCAGGTATGTTGGAAGAACTTCAAAAGAATATGGATGGTTATCCCTTGTCTGTAAAGGCGTGTGTTTCCGAGGCCGAAAAGGGTAGACTCAGCGGTATTCACGGACCCGTTTCGGGACTTATTAAGGTTCCCAAGGAGTATTCCGTTGCAGTTGAAATTGCCCTTGGTGCCGCTGCACAGAATATAGTGGTTGATAGTGATAGCGACGCTAAAAAAGCCATTCGCTTTTTGAAATCCGAAAATAAAGGGCGTGCAACCTTCCTTCCCCTCACCGCAATAAAGGGCAGGGAGTTTACCGAAAAGGGATTGGACGACCAATATGGCTACGTTGGTATGGCATCCGATTTAATTGAGTACGATGCAAAATATGGTGAGATTATTTCATCGTTGCTTGGTAGAACAGTTGTGGTAGACGATATCGATGCCGCCACAACCATTGCCAAAAAATATGGTTATCGTTTTAAGGTAGTATCCCTTGATGGTCAGGTTGTAAATCAGGGTGGTTCTTTAACGGGTGGTTCACTTGGCAAGCACTCAGGACTTCTCAGCCGTGCAGGGGATATTGAAAATCTTAAAAATCAAGCCAAAAAGTTAGAGCAAAAGTTGGCCGAGGCCAAGGAAAGCTTTTCTGCCGCAGAATCGGCATATGCCGCCGCCGAGGCCGAGGTTACCGCAATAAAAAGTGAGTCTATAACCGCTACGGAGGATAAAATCCGTATTGAGGGTGAAATCCGTCGAGTATCCCAGCTTCTTGCCGCCGCAAAAATAAATCTTGCCGAGCTTGAAAAGGAAAGCAGTGATGCAAAACTACGCACCGCCGAGCTTAAAAAAGCAGCAGACGATGCCGCAAAGCAAATCGCACTGCTTGAAAAGAGCGAAAGTGATATCAAACGCCAAATGGATGAAATGAACGGCGGACGTGATGAAACGGCTGATGAGCGTGAAGCACTCAGTAACGAGCTTACCGAACTCAGACTAACCCTTGCTGCAAATGAAAAGGATATTGAGGCCGCAAAAACTGCCCTTTTAATTCTTGAAAATGCAATGAGCGGCAGAGGTGAGCAGTCCCTTCAAATTGAAAAAGAGCTTTCTGAAGCTGCTTCAAAGTCGAAAACCTATGAGGATGAAATCTCAAAGCTTGAATCCGCAATATCAGATGCTAAAATTCAGGTTGCGGAGAAACAACTTGAGGTAGAAAATAAACTTAAAGAGCGTCACGAAATCGAGGCCTCTTCCACAAATCTTCGTCAAAGCGAAAAGGATAAAACCATGGAGCGTGAGCGTGTAAATGGTGAACTTGAGCGACTAAAGGCTAAAAAAGAGGCTATGACCGAGGAGCTTGATGAAATCGTAAGAAAGCTTTATGATGAATACGAGCTTACCCGCACCGAGGCCGAGTGTATGGGCATTGAAATTGAAAACCCTGCCGAGGCTAAAAAATCTCTTGCCGAAACTAAATCTAAAATCAAGGCACTTGGCAACGTTAACGTTGCGGCTATTGAGGAGTATAAAGAGGTTAGCGAAAGGTACGAATTCCAGTCGGCTCAGGTTGCTGACGTTGAAAATACCAAAAACGAACTTTTGAAGCTTATTGGAGATTTAACCGAGCAGATGAAGTTTATGTTCTTGGAGGGATTCAATAAAATCGGCGTAAACTTCACAAGAATCTTTACCGAAATGTTTGGTGGCGGACATGCCGAACTCAAACTTTCCGATCCCGATGATCCTCTTAACAGTGGTATTGATATTGTGGCAAAGCTTCCCGGTAAAAACGTACCCAGCTTGGACGTTTTGTCAGGCGGCGAAAAGGCACTTATTGCTATTTCTATTTACTTTGCCATTATGCAGGTTAACGCACCGCCCTTCTGCTTCCTTGATGAGGTTGAAACGGCTCTTGACGATATTAACGTTGACCGATTTGCAAACTATATGAAGCGTTCGGATTTAGATACACAGTTTATCTGTATCACTCACCGCCGTGGTACCATGGAGGCCGCCGATATGCTTTACGGTGTAACAATGCAGGAAAGAGGCGTTACCAAACTCATTCAGCTAGACGTTGCACAGCTTGAAATGGATTTAAAATCATTAGAGAAATAATTTAAAGGAGCATTTAAATGGGCTTATTCAGTAAAATAAAAAACGGGCTTAAAAAGACCAGCAACGGCTTTATGGAAAAGGTCGGCTCGGTGCTCAGCAGTTTTAAAAAAATAGATGAAGACCTCTTCGAGGAGCTCGAAGAAACCCTTATCCTTTGTGATATTGGTGCCGCAACCTCCACTAAAATCTGCGACATTTTGCGTGAGAGAGTAAAGGAGCAAAAGGTAAGCGACCCCGCCCTTATCAGAGGTATGCTTAAAGATATTATCTTTGAAATATTAAACGGAGCAAATTCTTTGGATGTTAGCGTTAGCCCCACCGTTATTATGGTTATTGGCGTAAATGGTGTTGGAAAAACTACCAGCATTGGTAAAATGGCGGCTAATTTTAAAAAGCAGGGCAAGCAGGTTGTTTTGGGTGCGGCAGACACCTTCAGAGCCGCCGCTATTGATCAGCTTGGAATCTGGGCAGAGCGTGCAGGCGTGCCCATGGTAAGAAGTGTAGAGGGCACCGATCCCGCATCGGTTGTATTTGATACAATGGCATCTGCAAAGGCAAAAAAGGCCGACGTTATTATCTGCGATACTGCAGGTCGACTTCACAATAAGAAAAATCTTATGGATGAGCTTGCAAAAATGAATCGTGTTATTGATAAGTCTATTGATGGCGGAAAAAAGGAAACCCTTTTGGTGCTTGATGCCGCAACAGGTCAAAATGCCGTTAACCAGGCACGTCAATTCAGCGAGGTTACCGATATTACGGGTATTATTTTAACCAAGCTTGACGGTACTGCTCACGGCGGTGTTGTTATAACAATTATGGATGAACTCGGTATCCCCGTTAAGCTTATTGGTGTTGGGGAGCAGATTGGGGATTTAATGCCCTTTGATGCAAGAGAATTTGCCGATGGACTATTTCCTGATGAGGTTTAATTAAAATGAAATTTATATTAGCAACAAAAAATCTTAAAAAGTTAAAGGAACTTGAAAGAATTTTAATCCCCCTAGGGCATGAGGTTCTTTGCGAGCGTGATTTAGAAAACCCCCTTCCCGAGGTGGTAGAGGATGCTGATTCCTTTGAGGGCAACGCACTTCTCAAGGCTCGTTCTGCAATGAAAATTACCGGTCTGGCTGCCGTTGCCGATGATTCGGGCCTATGTGTAGACTATTTAGACGGAGCTCCGGGCGTTTATTCGGCACGTTATGCGGGCGAGGATCAGGATGATGAAAAAAATAACGAAAAACTCCTTGATGCTTTAAAGGGACTCCCCAATGAAAAACGCACCGCAAGGTACGTTTCGGCAGTTGCGGTGGTTTTCCCCGATGGCAGAGAATTTACCGTTCGCGGCACCTGCGAGGGATATATTGCCGACCATAGGGAGGGAAGCAACGGATTTGGTTATGACCCTCTTTTTGTGGGTGAGCTTGGTTGTTTCGGTCTTTTAAGTGATGCCGAAAAGGATTCTATCAGTCACCGTGGCAGAGCTTTAGCCAAAATGGTAGAACAACTTAAAAATTATATTTAATCAACTTTAAAATATTTGTAAAGGTAGAAAAAATTTATGTTAAATAGTAAACAAAGAGCAGAACTCCGCGGTATGGCAAACTCTTTAGAGCCTATTTTTCAGGTAGGTAAGGGCGGAGTTAATGATCAGCTTATCCGTCAGGTTGATGAAACCTTGGAAAAAAGAGAGCTTATTAAAGTAACAGCTCTTGAAACCTCTCCCGAATCCTCTCGTGAGGCGGCAGATAAAATCGCCGATTCTGTAGGTGCCGACGTTGTTCAGGTAATCGGCAGAAAATTTGTGCTTTATCGAAAAAGCAAAGAAAATCAAAAAATCTTTTTAAAAACCAAAAATAAAAAATAATATGAGTGAGTCTAAAAAAACGGCCATATTCGGCGGGACCTTTAACCCACCCCACGTAGGGCACCGTGCTATGCTGGAGGGGATTTCGGCACTTCCTGAAATTTTTAAAATTTTAATTATGCCGGCGAAAATCCCACCCCACAAATCGGGAGAAATTCTTTCCCCTGAGCATAGGGTAAATATGTGTAACCTTGCATTTGATGGAGTAGACAAGGCTGAAATTTGTTTAGATGAGCTTTACTTAGAGGGTAAAAGCTACACCATAAAAACCCTTTGGCACCTAAAACAAAAGGGCATAGAAAATCCCGTTTTGGTAATAGGGGCAGATAGCCTTATAAATTTTCATAAATGGTATCGTTTTGAGGAGATTTTAAGTCTTGCGGAGCTTTACGTTTATAGGCGTGGTGGATTTTCAGAGGCTGACATTTTAAAAGCGACAAAAAAACTGAGAGACTTAGGCGGTAAGATTACTTTACTTGATATTTGCCCTCCCGAGATATCCTCAAGCGAGATAAGAGAGGCATTTTTTAAAAAAGAAAACACTTCAAAATTTTTAAGCCCCTTGGTTTTAGAATACGTTAAAGAACATTCATTATATGAAAGGTGAAAATATGGAACCTATTTTTGTTGGAAAAGGTATAGAATATAGAGAAGAATTTGCAGAGTATGTGGAAATTTTAAAGGAAAGACTTACCGAAAAAAGATTTTTTCATTCACTTGCAGTTGCTAAAGAGGCTCTTCGTCTTGCCGAAAAATATGGCGGAGATACCAAAAAATCCTTTCTTGCAGGGTTGCTTCATGATATCTGTAAGGATGACGAGCCAAATTTACAGTTGCAATTATTGAATGAATTTGGTATAATGCTAGGTGGCGTTGAAAAAAACGCACGAAAATTGTGGCATGCTATAGTTGGTGCGGCATATATAAAGGAAAGACTAAATTTAAATGATAGTGAGATTATTTCAGCAGTACGCTATCATACAACCGCAAGGGCAAATATGACCCTTCTTCAAAAAATTCTTTACCTTGCAGATTTCACGTCAGAGGATAGAGATTATCCCGGTGTTGATGATATGCGTAAAGCCGTAGACGTTTCATTAGAGCATGCAATGTTTGAAGCACTTGAATTTACAGTAGTTGATTTGGTTGAAAAGGGTATGCCGGTTCATAGTGATACTATGGAGGCCTACCAAGAGGTCGTAAAAAATAAAGGAGTCTAATTATGGGTAACAAGCGAAATTATGAGGGAGAAACAGTCGATTTATATTCTTTTTCTGACCCTAAAAAAGAAAGCGGCAAAACTCTAAAACAAAAAATAAGAATATCTGTTAACGTAATAGCATCCATATTTTTAACTATTTCCATTATTGGATGTATTTTTTCAAGCGTTGTGCTCGCATATTGGGATGAAAATCCTCACGAAATCCCCATACTCAATTGGTTTTTTAAACCATCGGCGTTTGCTGAGGAAGAAACCATGGAGGAAGAGGGCGAGTTTGAAGACCTTGTTTATAGTGCCGATGCAAACGTAAGTTACATTTTGGTTGTAGGTGTTGACCCACAAGAAACCCTTACCGATATTATCATTGTAGCTTGTATAGATCATAAAAGAAAAACCCTTAACTTCTTGCAAATCCCACGCGATACCTATATAGGTGATGACATTCCTACCTCAAAAATCAACGCAGTACACGGCAATCCCCGTCAGGGCGAAAAACAAATAAACGCATTGCGACGCAAAATTACAAATTATTTTGGTATTCCCCTTGACCACTACGTTAAATTCACCGTTAGAGGTTTTGCAAACGTTATAGATGCCTTAGGCGGTATAACCGTTAATATAGAAACACCTAACTCTGCCGGTATTGATATTATGAATCCCTTTACCAAAAAGCACGAGAGAATTGGCCCCGGTGTTACCAAGCTTAACGGTTATCAGGCAGTTGGCTTTGTGCGTAAGCGTACCGGTGTTAAGGATGGTTACGTAAAGGGCGATATCGACCGTATTGAGGCTCAACGCGAGGTTTACGTATCACTTGCAAAAAAACTCAAATCAATGTCTTCCGGACAAATGGCAAGTATTGCTAAAAATTGTTACAGCGAAGTTGCAACCGATATGACCGTAGGCGAAATTATGGGTTATGCTGAAGAGGTTCAAAAGGTTGATATGGATAAAATGGGAATTTACGCAGTACCCGGTCAGTTTGCAACCT
The DNA here is from genome assembly GCA_045534095.1 of Acutalibacteraceae bacterium. Classification (GTDB taxonomy): domain Bacteria; phylum Bacillota; class Clostridia; order Oscillospirales; family Acutalibacteraceae; genus UMGS1279. The sequence continues at coordinate 24,632 of JAZSJA010000150.1, forward strand.
ATAAAAGACTTTCTATGTGGTCACCCCATAAGGATGAATACATTGAAATCTTTAACGAGCATTTCAATCCTTACGGACTCCCCATTACCGCAGATGATATCAATATGATAGAGCTTCACAAAAAAATCGGTAATGCAACCAGACCCAGCGAGGTAGAGCAGGGCGGTTCCCTTACAGACGTTAAAAAGTAGAAAAGAGGTTTTATTTTGCAGGGATTAGATATTGTAAAAATAGCGTGCAAAACGCTTGATGATAAAAAAGCAATTGATTTAAAAGCCATTGAGGTAACCGAAATCACAGTTTTATCTGATTATTTTATATTGGCAACGGCTACCTCCACCACCCATGTTCGTGCCCTTTCAGATGAGGTTGAAGATGCTTTATCTAAAGAGGGGCTTGAGCCTCACCACATTGAGGGTAGAACAACAGGTTGGATTTTACTCGATTATGGTAGCGTTGTAATCAACGTTATGGATGCTAAAAATCGTGATTTTTATGGTTTAGACCACACCTGGAATGATGGCAAAGAGCTTGATATTTCAGAATATATTAAAGATTAATTTTTAAGGACTGAATACCCTATGAAATACAATTTTACTGAAATTGAAAACAAGTGGCAAAAAAAGTGGGAGGAAGCGAAGGCTTTTGAGGCTAAAGAGGATTATACTCTGCCTAAATTTTATGGCCTTGTTGAATTCCCTTATCCTTCCGGCGCGGGTATGCACGTTGGTCATATCAAGGCATATAGCGGTCTTGAGGTAGTTTCAAGAAAACGCAGACTTGAGGGCTACAACGTACTTTTTCCAATCGGTTTTGATGCATACGGTCTTCCTACCGAAAACTATGCAATCAAAACAGGTATCCACCCAAGAAAGGTTACCGATATTAACATAGAAAAATTCACAAGTCAGTTAAAAAAGGTTGGTTTCTCTTTCGATTATGCAAGAGCTATAGATACAACCGACGAAAAATATTATAAATGGACTCAGTGGATTTTCCTTAAAATGTTTGAAAACGGACTTGCTTTCCGTGATAAAACCTTAGTTAACTACTGCCCAACCTGTAAGGTTGTTCTCTCAAACGAAGATTCACAAGGCGGTAAATGTGATATCTGCCACAGTGACGTTGTTCAAAAATCCAAGGACGTTTGGTATCTTAGAATCACTGAGTATGCCGACAAACTTTTAGAGGGACTTGATGGGGTTGATTACCTCCCCAACATCAAGCTTCAGCAGGTTAACTGGATTGGTAAATCACGTGGTGCATTTGTTAACTTCAGTCTTAATGAAATTGATGAACAGCTTAAAATCTACACCACCCGTCCCGATACCTTATTCGGCGTAACCTTTATGGTTATGGCTCCCGAGCATCCTGTTTTAGATAAATACGCCCATAAGATTTCAAATATGGAGGAAATCTTAAATTACAGAAACGAGTGTGCAAAGAAAACTGAGTTTGAGCGTACTCAACTTGTTAAGGATAAAACCGGCGTTAAAATCGAAGGTCTTACCGCCAAAAATCCCGTAAGCGGTAAAGATATTCCTATCTATATTTCCGATTACGTTATGATGGGCTACGGAACAGGTGCTATTATGGCTGTTCCCGCACACGATGAGCGTGACTATGACTTTGCAAAGAAATTTGGTATTGATATTATAGAGGTTATCAAAGGCGGTAATATTGAAGAGGCTGCCTATACCGGTGACGGCGAAATGGTTAACTCCGATTTCCTTAACGGCTTAGATAATAAAAAAGATTCAATCGCAAAAATGATTGAGTTCCTCTCTGAAAAAGGCATTGGCGAGGGCGGCGTTCAGTTCAAAATGAAAGACTGGGCATTTAACCGCCAACGTTATTGGGGCGAGCCTATTCCCATTGTTCATTGCGAAAAATGTGGTATGGTTGCAGTGCCCTATGAGGAGTTACCTCTCCGTCTTCCCGAGGTTGAAAATTTTGAACCCGGTACCGATGGCGAAAGTCCCTTAGCAAAGATTGAGTCTTACGTAAACTGCAAATGTCCTAAGTGTGGCGGCGATGCAAAGAGAGAAACCGATACCATGCCTCAGTGGGCAGGTTCATCCTGGTACTTCCTCCGCTATATCGACCCCCACAATGACAGCAGCTTGGCCGATATGGAAAAACTTAATTACTGGATGCCTGTTGATTGGTATAACGGCGGTATGGAGCACGTTACCCGCCACCTTATCTATTCACGTTTCTGGCACAAGTTCCTTTATGACATTGGTGCAGTACCCTGTGCCGAGCCCTATGCAAAAAGAACCGCCCAAGGTCTTATCTTAGGCCCTGACGGTGTTAAAATGAGTAAATCTCGCGGCAACGTTATTGACCCCAATGAGGTTGTAGATTCTCTTGGCGCTGACGTTCTTCGTACCTACGTACTCTTTATGGGTGACTATGAGCAGGCAGCACCTTGGTCTGAAAATTCTGTTAAGGGTTGTAAAAGATTTATTGATAGAATCTGGAATTTACAGGAAATCTTGGTAGATGGCGACGAGTTCTCCAAAGAACTTTCTACCGCTTTCCATAAGACCATTAAAAAGGTTACCGAGGATATTGAAACCCTTAAATACAACACCGCTATTGCAGCTCTTATGACACTCCTTAACGATATCTATGCAAAGGGTCAAATCAACAAGGCAGAGTTTAAAGCCTTCCTTTTGATTGTTAATCCTTTTGCACCTCATATTACCGAGGAGCTGTGGGAGCAGTGCGGCTACGGCACTATGCTTGCTTTGGATGGCAGCTGGCCCACCTATGATGAGGCAAAATGTGTTGATAGCGAGATTGAAATCGTTGTTCAAATCTGCGGTAAAATTAAGGCTAAGCTTATGGTTGCCGCCGATGCCTCAAAGGACGATATGTTAGCGTCTGCCAAAGATGCAGTAGCAAGTGAGCTTGAGGGCAAACAAATTATCAAAGAGATTGTAGTACCCGGCAAACTTGTTAACATCGTTGCAAAATAATTTTATTCCGACATAGTTTAATAGATATAACTAAACCTCGTTCCGCGGCCAAAAAGTCTGCGAAACGAGGTTTTTA
>JAZSJA010000131.1:0-8636 GCA_045534095.1 Acutalibacteraceae bacterium
CCGCAAGCGGTCCCCCTCCCTTTAACAAGGGAGGCAAATTTTCCAAATACCCAAAATGAGTGTAACCCTGCATAAATAGCGAATTTTATTAGTATGCACAAAATGATAAATTTGCTGTAACCAAAGCGCCCCTTGTTAAAGAGGAGAGGGCCAACGAATGTTGGCGAGGGGATTCCGTCCCCCCGATAACCTACAATTCACCGCTATCTCTCCGGTTGCGGAACGGTGTTTAGCCCTTTAGGAAAAACCTGTTCGGATAAAAATTATCTGACTGATATATTTTTAAACATAAAATCTGCAACGAAAGTGTTTTTCGCACTTTTATTGCAGATTTTCTATTTTTATTATTATTTAAAGGGATTTAATGAATTTTGTTTTTTACAGCCCCTTTAAAACTGTTTTATTAAATTTCCATCTTTTTATTTTTGGTTGCGAATTTAATCACAAAGAGAATTCCGACAGTCATAACAGCACCTATTGCCAAGCATATCCAAGCGTTTTTAATAAAGGGAGCAAGGAGGAAGCTTACAAAGGCAATTCCTGCAACGGTAAGTGCGTAGGGAAGCTGTGTGGAAACGTGGTTGATGTGGTCGCACTGTGCACCCGCAGAGGACATAATGGTGGTATCGGAAATTGGTGAGCAGTGGTCACCGCAAACAGAACCTGCAAGGCAGGCAGACATACCAATAATACCAAGTGTGCTTCCGGCGGGGAATATGCTGATAACAATAGGAATAAGAATACCAAAAGTACCCCAAGATGTTGCGGTTGCAAAGGAAATTCCGCAAGCAACAAGGAATATAATAGCGGGTAAGAAGTTTTGGAGTGCCTCTGCAGAAGCCAAAGCACCGTTTACAAAGGTATCAGAATCCAATAAGCCGGTCATATTTTTAAGGGAGGTTGCCATAGTAAGAATTAAAATTGCAGGAACCATAGCAATAAATCCTTTTGGAATACATCCCATAGCTTCTTTAAAGGAAACAAGTCTTCTTGCAACAAAATAACCGATTATTACAATCAAAGCAACAATTCCGCCCAAGGGAAGAGCGATTGTTGCATCGGTACCTGAGAAGGCGTCGATAATTCCTACAGAGCTATCAAAATTCTCTGCAGCAAATTCGCCGTCTGCATTGAAGCTGGCACCAACAAAGGGAAGTGCAATTGCACAAATAACAATAAGAACAACAATAGGAATAATAAGGTCAATAACCTTGGCTCTATTGGTGGAAGGCTCTTCTTCCTCATTTCCAACCCTTGAACCACTGGTAAACAAATCGCCCTTTAATGCGTTTGCCTCGTGAAGTCTCATTGGGCCGTAATCAAATTTCATAAGAGTGAGCGAAATAATAAACACAAAGGTTAAAATGGAATAGAAGTTATAGGGAATTGCCTGACAGAAAAGTGAAATACCACTTGTACCCTCAGGAGTGTATGATGAAACTGCTGCTGCCCATGATGAGATAGGTGCTATCATACAAACGGGGGCTGCGGTAGCATCAATTAAGTATGCAAGCTTGGAGCGGGAAATTTTTGCTTTATCGGTAACGGGACGCATAACTGCACCAACGGTAAGACAGTTAAAATAGTCATCGATAAAAATCAAAATACCAAACACAAAGGTAGCAATTGAAGCGCCAATTTTGGTTTTAACGTGTTTTGATGCCCACTCTCCAAAAGCACGTGAACCGCCTGCTTTATTAAGCAAAGCAACGATTACGCCCAAAAGCACCAAGAATACAAATATACCTGCGGTGCCTGAAACAGAATCGATAAATCCGGTAGTTGTAACCTTATCGATTGTTTTCAAGGGATTAAATCCGCTTGCAAGAAGTCCGCCAACCACTATACCTACAAAAAGAGATGAATAAACCTCTTTGGTAAGAAGTGCAAGACCGATTGCAACTACGGGTGGGAAAAGTGACCATAGTGTACCAACGGGATTTTTAATATCGCCTTGGAATGCACAAAGCACACCAAATCCAACAATAAAGGCAACTATGAGCAGTTTTGGGATAACTTTTTTTGCTAATGACATTTTTGTTTTCTCCTTTTTAAAATAAAATAAGCCACGGCGCTTACCGTGACAAACTGCTGGGGATTTGTCATAAGATAGCGCTCCACAAACGTGACAGTTTATTACATATTTTGCAATAAACCAGCAATTTTAACCTAGCAAGAGCCTTTAGACTCCGGCTATGGTAAAGTTAAAACCACTTCGGCAGTGAATCCTTTCACCCCCTGCGTTACCTCGCATTTTTGGAAGGCTACTCATAAGCACTGCGACCTCTATCGACATTTATAGACAAATATTAACATATTATTAAGAATATGTCAACAACTAATTTGCAGATTTTGTGTTTATATTCATTTATAAAAATTATTGGCGATATTGCAGGGAGCAGGCTCGACCGATTTGCAAAAAACTGCCCTACAACCTGCGGATAACCCAAGGTTTTCAAACCCCAACATTTAAAAATACTAAAAAACGAGGCTGAGCCAAAGCCCAACCTCGAAATATCTTCAGTATTACTATATTAGATTGCAACAAAGATGATAATGCCTAATACGCACAATGCCAAACCGATAAAACCGGTTATATAGCCACCCTTGCTAACGCCGTTGTTGTAGCCTTTGCTTTTTGCAGAAGCACCAAAAGACAAACCTAAAATAGGTAAAATAGCTCTAACGATGCTGATTGTAATAAATTCATCTTCCACCATATCAGCAGCAGCACTACCAATTGAACCGAAATCACTAGCTATGGCAGCAGAGCCGATTGCATCTACAAATGAAACAAAGCCCAATATCAAACCGATAATACCACAAACCAAAGCAGCGATACCTAAACCACGGCCGGGAATTTTGGGTTTTACATAACCCATATTAGGCATATTATAATACTGAGGTTGTACTGGCTGAGCCTGTTGAGGTTGTTGAGCGTTCACAAAAGTACCACAGTTGGGGCAAGCATTTGCACCAGCGGGAATTTGTGCACCACAATTTGGACAAAAAGTCATAAAAACACTTCTTTCTTAAGAATAAAATTATTTTACATCATTATATCGCATATTTTTACATATGTCAACAAAAATATTCACTTTTTATTCATATTTTTTAGCGTGGTAAAGTGACAAAGTTTGAGGTTGCAAGCTGCATTGCCGGAGGTGGTAATCGAAAACCCGCATCCCTGACAATATTCTCCCCACAGGTATAAAAAAATGGCAGAGAAAACTCTCCGCCATTTTGTTTATTAATTAAATTTTTTAAGCAGCTGCAAGCACTATAAGAGAGATAAGATACATAGCTAAGCCTATTACACCCATAACTACGCCTGACATACTAATGCCTGTACGGTAGCCTTTGCCTCTGCCTGCACCGGCCAATGACACACCCAAAATAGACAAAACAGAGAAAACAATAATGGTAGGTATAACCTCTTCAGATAAACGTGAAAAAGCACTATCAGCAATTTCAATTGAATTTACCATCAAGATAAAACCATAAACCAGACCAATGATTGATAATACCATACCGGCGATACCTAAACCACGGCCGGGAATTTGGGGTTTTACATAATATCCCATAGGCATATTGTTGTAAGGGTTATATTGAGGTTGCACGGGTTGCACAGGTTGTACAGGTTGCACAGGTTGTACGGGTTGTTGAGCGTTCACAAAAGCACCACAGTTGGGGCAAGCTGCGGCTCCTTCCGGTAATTGTATACCGCAATTTGGACAAAAAGCCATAAAAACACTTCTTTCTTTAAAATGAATTTATTTTATTTCATTATATTGCATTTTTTTACACAAGTCAACAAAAAATTCATTATTTATTCATATTTTCAGATTGTAAACATCAAAGGGAGTTTAAATCGCTGGAGATTTTATGCAAATAACGTTTTAAAAGGTGGATACAATCTCGCTCGTTAGCCACACCTCTTACAATATCCTCTGCCAGAGCTCTGCATGAGGGAGCACCACAAGAACCGCAATCAAGTCCGGGGAGTGCCTCTGCAAGCTCGTCGATTTTTTGCATCATTTCCATACTTTCCTTTGGTGTAGCACCAAGTCGGAATACGGGTATAAACTCAACCTCTTTTGTCCAGAAGTAATCCTTTGGAACCTTTCCGTCCAGATGGCTGCCTGCAATAGGCATATATTTTCTAAGGAGTTTTAACTTTGTTTTGGCAACGTAGGGGTTTTCAACCTGCAAGACACCGCCCACGCAACCGCCTGTACAGGAATCAAGCTCAACAAAATCCACGCCTGTGATTTTACTGTCCTCCAAATCCTCCAACACCTTTATAACGTTTTCAATGCCATCAGCGGCTATGTAGCTATCGGTTAAAAGGCCGCCAACCTCGCCGCCCGTAATACCCCAGCTTATACCAATTCTGCCCGCACGCTTATACTCGGTATCCCCTGCGTCGTCGTGCTTCATATGAGGCAGCAGAGCGGTATAGACCTTTTTAATGGCTAAAACTCGGTCAATCTCACTTTTTTCAATGCCTAAAGGGTCGGTAACCGAGGTAACCTTTGCAGGGCAGGGTGAAAGGAAGAAAATTCCAATCTCCTCCCTTTTAAGTCCCGTTTTTTTCATAGCCTCTTCTGCGGCCAATTTTGCCGCTAGGTCGGCGGGGGTAATTATAGGTAGCATACGGTCAATAAGCTCGGGGAAACGCACCCTTATAAGACGCACTATTGAGGGACATGCGGTAGAGATATAGGGCTTGCCCTCAGGATGGTCTGCTATATATTTTCTTGACATTTCCGAAACCATTTCGGCGGCGGCTGCAACCTCAAAAACATCATCAAAGCCAAGCTTTATAAGTGCTTTTAAAATAATTCCCGTATCGGTAACGTTATTAAACTGAGCATAAAAAGATGGAGCGGGAAGTGCAACCTTATACTTATAATTATTCATAGTATCAAGGCTGTCGTACTGAGTTTTTTTGGCATGATGGGGGCAAACACGCACGCACTCGCCGCAATCTATACAAAACTCTTTTATAATATGAGCCTTACCTCCACGCACACGAATTGCACCCGTGGGGCATCGCTTAATACAATTTATACATCCCTTGCATTTTTCGGCATCAAGGTAAACCGAATGCAAAAAAGTTGACATTTTTTCAACCCCTTTTATTACGAATAAGTTTTGTGGACGTAACGTATCCTTACCCCGCGTCCACATCAATTGTATATATAATATATTTTTTTACGAATAGATTTGTGGACGTAACCTAACCTTACCCCGCGTCCACATCAATAGTGGTTTTAAGGCAATTTTATTACGAATAAGATTTGTGCAAACCATTTAGCTGTGCTGACCTTTTTCGGTGATGTCGCGAATGGTCGTATAACAATTTCCCATCCTATAAAATTATTCTTACTACTTATAAATATACCATATTTTTTGCTTTTTACAATATTAAAAACTAATTGTTTTAGCAAATTCTTTAGGAGTTTTGCCCGTAGTCGCCTTAAAGGTGCGGGTAAAATAGTTAGCGTCGGGAATGCCCACCCTCTGTGCGACCTCACTTATGGCTATTTTTTCCTCCTTTAAAAGTTGCTTTGCCTTTTCTATACGCTCTGTTTTAATAATCTGCACCACCGAAGTGCCAAAGCTCTTTTTAAAAAGCTGATATAGAGTGGTTTGGGATAGTCCGTACTTATTGCAAAGGGCACCAACCGACAAATCCTCGCACAGATGACTTGCAACGTAAAGTCTGATTTCCATTGCAAGGTCACTTTCGCTTAAATGAAGGACGTTTTTAAGCCAAATATAACCTGCACACATTTCCACAAGTTGATAAAGGGCGTTTATATAGGCATCTCCCGGGCAGGGAATGGCATCCACGTAGGTTAGCAGATTATCGGCGTTAAAGCCGTATTTTTTTGCCACCTCAACCACGCTTTTTTTAATCTCAGATTTATCAGGCTGGTCGGCAAACTGACCTATTATTATATAGCCGATAAGGGTATCCCCAAACATTATAGGAGCGGTAATCTCCACAAGACCCATATGGCAATGGTACAAATATGGCTTTTTGGTTGCCGAGCATCCGTTAAAGCCTATTTTATCACACTCAAGACACTTTTTGTGAAGTGCGGGTGTTTTTCTAAGGGTTTCACAAAAGGGGATGTTTTCCGACCCCGAAGCAACACAGTTTCTGTTTGCATCAAAAATCGAAACGGTAACGTTGCTTATAAGGGCAAAGTTTTCTGTTATTTCTGCGAGTATTTCGTTTTGCGAATAGGGCAAATCTCTCACCACCGAAAAATGCTAAAATTTAACTTAATAGTGCTACAATTATAGTACTTATGTGTGATATAATCAAGTTATAATTATAACATTGTTAAAAAAAATGCTATTTTGGAGGTATTTTATGTGGTATAAAAACAGTTACAGAAGGCATCTTTTGGATATGCACATAAACGATTGGGGTGAGGGAATCTTTTTAAGAGATTTTTCACCCGAAAACTATGTAGAAAATCTTAAAACTGCAAACGTTAAATCGGCTATGATTTATTTGCAGTCCCACGTAGGATTTTGCCACTATCCAAGCAAATCGGGTCACACCCATCCCGCCTTTTTGGAAAATCCTGACGCTATGAGACAGCTCACCAACCTCTGCCATCAAAACGGTATTGACGTTACCGCCTATTACAGCATAAATTACAACAACATAGAAGCCGAATCCCACCCCGATTGGATGATTGTTCCTATTAAGGGTGATGCAGAACTGGAATTTGGTGACGAACGTTACGGACTTTGCTGTCCCAACAATCCCGATTACAGAGAATTTGTTAAGGTTCAGATTAAAGAAATACTTGAATACGCCAATTTTGACGGACTTTTTTTGGATATGCCCTTTTGGCGTTACCCCTGCAGGTGCAAATACTGTACCGAAAAATGGAAGTCTGTATACGGCAGTGAAATGCCCCAATCCCGCGAAACAAAGGAATGGGATAACTACATTGCCCTTAAAGAAACTTGGACTGGTGAATATTCCAAGGAATATTATAACTATGCAAAAAGTCTTCGTCCCGACCTTGTTTTTTACTACAATTACGCCTGCGTAATGCTACCCGCAGACGAATTTATAAGTTCGGAAGTTCTTTGTGACAGTCAAGATTTTGCATCGGGCGACCTTTATCGCGGATTTTTAACACAGTCCTTCACCTGCAAATATTTTGATGCCGTTACACCCAACAAGCCTTTTGAATATATGACGGGCAGATGCGACCCCGGTCTTGCTTGTCACACCGTTAACAAAAGTGATGATAAACTAAAACTTGCGGCATTTATAACGGTTGCACACCACGGTGCAAACTTTTTTATAGACGCTATTGACCCCAAAGGCACAATGGATTCCCGTTTTTACAAAAAACTAGGCGAAATTTACAAAGAAACCGAAAAATACGAGCCTTATATGGGTGAGGGCGACCTTATTGCCGATATTGGACTTTACTACTGTATTGAGGGCAGAGGAATGAACGTAAAATCGGAATTTGGCACCTACAACGCCACCCTTGCCACCGCCGAAAATCTTATTCGCAAAAAAATACCCTTTGGTGTATTCTCTCAAAGAACGATAAATCAAATTTCAAAATACAAAGCCCTTATTATGGCTAATCCGAAATTCACAAACAACGACTCTATTTCCGCCCTTAAAGAATACGTTAAAAACGGAGGAATTCTTTATTTCAGCGGTTCGGATGACCCTAATCTACTAAAGGAATTTTTATCTGCCAAGGTTACAGGCTACACCCATTCAGCCTACACCTACGTCGCCCCAAAACCCGAATACGAAGGTCTTTTAGGCGATTTTAACGCTGAATATCCCCTTGCCTGTCAAAGCAAGCTTCCCGTTATTTCGGGGGTAGAAGCAGATGACGTAATTGCAACAATCACGCTTCCCTATGTAAAGGCAGACGACCCCGACGCCTTTGCCTCCATTCACTCAAATCCCCCCGGCACACCAACAAACCACGCAGGTATTGTAATAAAAAATTACGGCAAGGGCAAGGTTATATGGTCGGCCTTAGGTTTGGAGGCAAAAACCATAAAAATCTACCGTGAAATTTTAGCAAATCTTTTAAACTATGCAGGATTTAACTCTATTTCGGTTACTGCAAAGGCATCTCCAAACGTGGAAATCGTTGCATTTAAAAATCTCGACAGCATTACCCTCAGCACCCTTTACATCACCGATGCTGAGGATACTGAAATTCAGTCACCCTTTGAAATCAGACTCAAATGTCAAGGCGTAAAATCGGTAAAACTTTTACCAAGTAACGAGGAAATCCCCTTCGCTGAGAGCGGTGGAATCCTCACCTTTAAAACCAAAGAACTTAATATTTTTGATATGTACAAAATTGAATTTTAGTATATTTAAAAAGGAGATGTAAATTATGTCAATTTCTAAAAAACTTTTAAATGAGGGCGAAGGTATTTTACGTCTTGCCCCCACCTCGGAATAAAAATTATAGATTCACTTGCATAAAAATTGTGGTGCCTACGCCTATTTCAGTATCGATTTTCATTTCGTCGGAATATTTTTTCATATTGGGAAGACCCATACCCGCACCAAAACCGAGGGAACGAATATTCTCGGTAGCGGTGGAAAAACC
>JAZSJA010000015.1:0-16064 GCA_045534095.1 Acutalibacteraceae bacterium
CCCCAGTTTTCCAAAACATACTTTTGATATGCAACGTCAGCAATATATACAGGCTTATCATCAGTGCTGTCCTCATGTTTAGTCGAGCTCTTCACTTCATAAATAGCCCAACCCCCGTTTTCTTTTTTTAGAATATCTACAGCGCAATAAAGACCATTATATTGAAATGATGCCTCGCAGATGATTTCAGTGCCATTTTCCATCTCTGCCTTGGTATCGACAATCATTTTGCCAAGGTCTAACTTGTCTCCGTTATAGGCAGTAACCTCAACGAAATCGCCAAACAATCCCATAGCAAGATCTCCGACAACATTACCGGCTTCCATCCTGGAAACAACACTGCCATCGACTTCCACTTCATCAGGCTTATATTTTTTTATCCATGCAATCTTAGGACATTGCCAAAGACCGCAGTATTTAGATTTTGATAGGTAGATCATATTGTTTCACCTTTGAATTTTTTTATAATTTGGGGTATATTTTCTTTTTTCCAATCATCGCTCATACCACCAAAAACAGTTCCGCCAAAATTTCTGCCGAACAAAACAATGGTATTTTTTCCACTGTTTAACAGATTCTTTACATCATACGCCATTACTTTAATAGAAGATTTCTGAACTCCATTTTTTGTACAATATATTTTTTGGCAATTAGGATCTTGAGTGATGCTAAAAGAATTTAGCATTGTTTTATAAGCAACAGAAATAAGAATTATATCCGGCTGTAAAACTTTTATCAAATTAATAAATCCTTCATTATAGGAAATTTCTTCTTTTTGCTTATTATTAAGTTTTCCCCAAGTAGGATTGGTTGCAATTGCGGAAAAAATATCGATATGTATGGCGTGACTCTTATATGACACATTTTCTTTGTTCATTTTACCGCCATAAGTTGCATTCATAGAGTTTAATATTTTTTCAAAATTATTAAACCATTTTCCATAGGGATTTTCTTTAAAATAATCGTTTAACGACTTGTAAAGAGAAATTTTATCTTCAGAAGATAAATTTTCGTTTTTTAAAATGATATTTCTACTACCTGGGAAACGCAAAGAGATTTCAGGATCTTTAGCATCGTCTTTCCTTTCTTTAAATTCCAGTACAGATGGATTTAATGCTACGGTTATTATTCTCGATTCATTAGAAGAACTCATATATTTTTCTATATCTCCAAACCAAATAATTGGTATAGAAGGGCTAACTACATACTCAAATTTACTTTTGTGATAAAAATCCTTCCAATATGAATCAATAACATTATTTAAATTTGAATCTAATAACATAAACTGTCCTTCCTATTCAAAATATCCTTTATATTCAATCTTTCTAATACTATCCGGGAATAAATAATGATACAACTCAACAAAATAATCATCCGTCATACTTGCGATATAATCAACAACAATTTGGTTAGGTTCTGTTTCTTCGTATTTCAGCACTATACCACCCCATTTTCTACATTATACCACATTAAAGTACAAAATCATACCTTTTTATAAATCTTCCTCAAACTCTTCCGGCTCAGCCATCTCATAATATGGGCAATCCTTGATGAAACACTCATCGCATTCATCAAAGTATTTACAACTACGGCAACGCTTTTCTATTTCAAGCATTTCAAAATATTCATTGGCTGACTTTACAGCACTCTTGATAGCGGAAGCGAAAAACATACCTCCCATAAGCACAAGAAATATTAATAGTGCAATGTAAAAAACATCTTGACTCTCTTCTCTATAGAATATTGCTCCAATTAAAAAGATGGCATAAACAAAAAGAGACAGATAACTTATCATCTTTTTTGCAAATTTCGTATTAAACCGCATAGAAAAAATTATGTTAAAGCATATTAAAAGTATAGCAACACCGACTATACTCATAAAAACATCCGTTATTGTGTCGAACAAAAAATCACCCCTAATTTTACATCAAATAATTTACCACAGCCAATGTTCCGATTTTGGTACATAGGATGTGGTATTTTATATATAGTGAAATTTTAGGAGGGCGTTTATGCGAAATGCGTTTTATACCAAAAAGCCATTAAAAAATTTAAAATACTGCATTCAAAGAATACGTCGTGGTTATTGCGATGCAGATCTTTGGGACATAGATAGTTGGTTTATGTCCGTCATTGTCCCTATGCTTCGACAATTCGACAAAACCAGATTTGGATGGCCCACGCCTATTCAAGAGCAGTATATAGAAGAACATATGGCAAAATACGGTGTCGACCGTGACGAACTCCTTTGTAACTACGGCGAAGAACTTGAAGAAGTTTGCAACAAAAAATGGAGCGAGATCCTTAACAAATTAGCAGATGACTTTGAAATGGTTAATGAACTTGAATTTAGTGACAAAAGAGGCGACCAAGAAAAACAAGAAGAACTCAAGAACAAGTGCTTCGAAACTTTTTCTAAATGGTTCTTTTATCTTTGGGATTGAGAGGTATACTTTATGATTTACGCTATTAGTGACCTGCATGGTTGTTACGACAAGTATATTAAAATGCTTGAAAAGATAAATTTCAATAATAACGATACCCTTTATATCTTGGGTGATATTGTTGATAGGGGTCCTGACGGGATAAAAATATTGCTTGATATCTATAATAGGAAAAATGTTATTGCACTTCGTGGTAATCACGATTTTTTAGCATACCACTTACTTAAAATGTTAAGCAAAAGTTCCTTGTTCGATGTTTTAGGTTCAGGACAAGACGATGAATTTGTAGGAAAATATCGCAGTTGGATTTTTGATGGTGGCTTATCTACTGAAGACGGTTTTAATGAATTGGACGAATCAGAGCAGAAGAAAATTTTACTATATATGAGCTATATGCCGATCTACGAAGAAATTGAAGTAAGCGGTAATAAATTCTTTCTATCTCACACCGTTCCCAGCAAAGAAAGAATGCAGAATTTTGACAAGCTTTTATGGCAGGAATTTATTATTGGTGAGCCTGAATATGAGAAAGAATATTTCCCTGATAAGTATATAGTTACAGGACATACTCCCACAGGATTTATTGATCCTAAACACAAAGGCAAAATCTGGCATGGTAATAATCACATTGCCATAGACTGTGGTGCTGTATTCGGTAATCCGCTTGGCTGCATTTGCCTTGATACTTTGGAGGAATTTTATGTTTAAGGGTGATTTAATGAAAGATAAAACAATTTTTGTAGTGACCGTATTTGAAAAATACGAACCTGCGGATCATGATAACGACAATTATAGTGTTTGTATTGGAAGCAATCGCTCTCCGTGTTTTAAGCATACTTTTAAAGAAGCTGAAGAAGTGGTTTTAAATAATATCGGCGACATTTGGGAAACCTGTTATGATTATGCAGTTATTGAAGAAATAAATTGTCAAATCTATCCCCGCCATAAAACGCATAAATTTTATAAATACAACCGAGAAATCGGTGGTTATGAAGCCATCGAAGAACTTGAATATCTTAAAAGAATGACACTTGGCGGAATAGGTTAATGTATTGAATATTGAAATTTATAAGGAATTAAGAAAATATATGGAGGAAAAAACAAATGAAGACAATTAAAACCTCGCTCTATGAAATCGATGAAATCTTGAACTCCAATAACGGAGAAGGTAAACTGATAGCTCTCGGTGCTCGTCCGGGTATGGGCAAAACGACTTTGCTCTTAGACATAATGCGATGTACCGCATTGATTAACGATTCAGATGTTCTAATGTTTTCTTTAGATTTGTCAAGGGAACAAATCATTAAAAGATTAGTTGAAAAAGATACTTCGGCAGAAGAAATTAAAAAAATACATATAGACGAATCTTCTTCACCAAATATCGATTATATCGAAAGTGTTATATCAAACCACAATAATACGAAGGCGGTTTTTCTTGATTATATTGAATTGGTCAGTGGTTATAACGAAGGAAAACAAGCGGATGTTTTATCCAATCTAAAGAAAATCTGCAAAGAAAAAGGCATCCATATTTTTTATACCCGTCAACTACCAAGAAGTTTAGAAGAACGAATCGACAAACGCCCTATTACAAAAGACATTGATGAAATTACCCTCAAGACCGTTGATGCCCTGTTTGCTCTCTACAGGCCCGCATACTATACCGGAGATGATCCTATTGCCGAACTCAGAGCATTAAAACATCCCGCGGGTGAATTATTAACTATTCCACTTACCTTTGATAAAAAAACCTTCAGCCTATACTATGAAATACAATTCGGGCTTGATGATGCTCCTGTAAAACGTGTTGAGCTTTCGGTGCATACAAAAATGTCAGATGATGTATCTACCATAAGCGTCCAAGATGCCTTTGATTTTGCTGATAGTTGCAACCATAAAGCAATCGCTTTTACTAATTATAACAATGTCCAAGATTTTCCCGAAATACAAAAGTTTTCAGGAAAATACGAAAATCTTAAGGTTATATACGGTGTCAGAATACTTTATGAAAACGATGCCGGCGGTGCATGGGCTACAACCCTTTTAATAAAAAATCAAAAAGGCGTCAAAAACTTATACAAACTCATCTCATCTATGACAAAAATGGGAAACACAAAAATTGCTCATATAAATTTGATTGAGCAATACAGAGAACATTTACTCTGCAGTGCCTGTGGTGATTTAAGCGAATTGTATTGCGCCTTTCAAGCTGAATCACCTATAGACGAAATCAAAACCATAGCACAAAGATATGATTATTTTGAAATCTTCCCAACCAACGATATAAAAACTCGCTCAATTTATAAGAAAATAGTTAAATTAGGCAAGGATTTAAATATCCCGGTAGTAGCAACGGGAGATTGTCACTACTACTCCAAAGAAAATGAAATCTGCCGACGTGTCGTTGAGCATTTCAGAGGCGGCGCCGAGGACAACGACCAACAATATCTACGTAATACCAATAATATGTTAAAAGCCTTTGCATATTTAGGTGATGATGCCTACGATATTGTTGTTACAAATTCTAACTTAATTGCAGATACTATTCAAAAAGTCTATCCTATAGCTGAAGCTTATCCATTACTCAACATTCCCGATGCTGATAAATATATCTATGTTAAATCGTCAACTGTGTTGTCATCCATTTATGGAACGAATCCACCGGATATCATTAGTAAGCGTTATAAAGCAGAAATGGACCGCATTATTAACAATGGTTATGCATCAATCTATATGCTATCACATCTTATTACCAAATATTCTCACAATAATGGCTTTCCTACATGTTCACGAGGATCAGTAGGTTCTTCTTTTATAGCCTATCTTTTAGGGATAACAAATGTAAATCCTTTGCATCCACATTACTATTGTAAAAACTGCAAGCATATTGAATTTATAAGTGAAAATTCGGTTTATTCAGGAAATGATTTACCACAAAAGAATTGTCCTATATGTGGCCAAAGACTAAATTCTGACGGTCACAATATTCCGTATGAAACTTTTATGGGCTTAAACGGTGATAAAGTACCTGATATTGATTTAAATTTCGCAGAATCATTTCATGACGATGCATTAAATTATTTGTGTGATATGTTTGGCGACGAACGTATTCTAAGGGCAGGAACAATTTCAAGTTTGTTTGAAAAAATCTCAGATATGTATATAAATATGTATGAAGAAGTAACTGGAGTAGAATTTGATTATGAGCATAGCGAAATCATAAAATATAAAATCGACAATGTAAAGCGAAAAGAAGGTGTACATCCTTGTGGGGTGTTCATCATCCCAAAATGCAGAGAAATTTGTGATTTTACACCCACAAATACAATTGAAACTAATGAAAAAATTACAAAATGCTCGCATTTCTCTTTCGATACTCTTCATAATTGTATCTATAAAGCCGATATTCTTGGCTTTGTTCCATTAGAAATTCTATATCGTCTTCAGAAACTCACCTGTACATCTCAAGAAGACATTGATTTCAATGATCCAAAGTTATACGAATTATTTAAGGATTCGCGTTGTATTGGCATAAATTCCGATGAACCTGCCACACTTGGGTTGCCAGAATTCGGAACTGAATTTGTCCGCAATATGATTAAGGAAATCAAACCAACCTGCTTTGGTGATTTAGTGAAAATCAGTGGTCTGTCACATGGCACAAACGTTTGGATTAATAATACGAAGGAATTACTTAAAAACAACATTTGTGAGTTCAAAGATTTAGCAGCTTCAAGAGATGATGTATATAATTATCTCAAATCATGTGGCTTTAAAAGGCATATCGCTTATAAAGTTTCAGAAGCTGTGAGAAAAGGTATATTTGAACGCAGAGGCATAAATAAAGAGCCTGAGATAGTTGAAGAATTTAAATCTCATAATATTCCTGATTGGTATATGAAATCTCTTTGCAAAATCCGTTATATGTTCCCAAAAGCACATTCTGTTGAATATGTTAAAATGGCATTAACTCTCGCTTGGTATAAGATTTATTATCCAATAGAATTTTATGCAGTATCCTTCAACGTGCGCTTCCCAGACAGAGATTATAGTTTTCTTTGCGGGGGATTGGAAGCTATAAATAAATATATAGAAGATTGTAATTTGCCTTTTGGTTCTGAAAAAGAAGATTCGATTGATAGAGAATTGAATTTATTTAAGGAATGTGCGGAAAGAGGGATAATTTTTGAATGTAATACCAACAAAGAAAACCGCTCTGAACCATATTCTATATCCAACGGCAAAATAATCTTAAACTATTAAATAAAAATAAAGCCTTTCTGATTTAGACGTTCAGAAAGGCTTTTTATTTGGGTTGTATTTTATCTGTAATTCCTAAAATATAATCGGCAGAAACATTATAAAACTTACATAGCGTTATAAGATGGCGTATAGGAAGTTCATTCGCACCTCTTTCGTATCTCGCATACATAGTTTGAGATGTACCTAAAATGTCGGCAATAGTTTGTTGGGTTATATCACGATCTTCACGAAGTGCACGTATTCGCTCTACATAATCCACTCTATCACCTCAAAACTTTCAATTATTATAGTAATAATATTACCACAGTAAACTTGTTTACTATTGACTTTAGTAAACATTTGTATTAAAATGTTTGTAAGCTTTTAGTATTTTTATAGTGATGTTGGGTGATATTTATGATTTTAAAAGAAAACGCTTGTCCATGTGCTTATTGTAAATTTTTCAAACTGTTTGAATACTATGAAAATAATATAACTCTCCAAAAGGGTGTATGCGTAAAACACAATCTGATTCGTGAACTGTGTGATGAACTTTGTGAAGATTTTATTTTAAAAGAAGGTGTGCATACACAAAAATGGTATCCTGGTAAATAAGGATTGAAGATTTTACGGAACAACACATAGGTTGTTCCCTACATAAAACACCTTAGTCCCAGCAAAATCTTTTTAGGACAGTCCGGGAGGCCTGTCCCTACCGTATCATTATAAATTTGCACAATAAATAATACTTTATGCAACATATTTAATCGATACAACGAATGAAACCGACCTTAAAATCAAGGTCGGTTTCATTTTTCGTTTAATAAAAATTTAATTTATTTTGCAGTAAAAAACTCTACTTCTTCACCTGCGGCACCAATACAAAAACCAACTCTAATTGGATAAACAGGGTCGGATGGAATATCAACGTCCTTAGGCTCAACGGTTATCTCATAACCTGCGGCACGAACTGCCTCAATGCAATCGTCAACGCTTTCAACCTCTAATGCTATATGACGAATGGGGCCAAGCTCGGGCTCACTATCTGCGTTTGAAAAAAGCTCCAAAATACCTGCACCGGTATCAAGCATTGCACATAATGCGCCGCCTTTTTCCCATCTTCTTACAAGGGGAAGCCCCAAAATATCCTTATAAAAACCAATAGTTTTTTCAAACTGCTCCACACCGTTTGCCTTTATAGCAACGTGATGAATGCCTTTAATTTTTACCATAATAACATCTCCTTTTTGCAATGACAAAATGATTTTTATTCAATTATATTTTCTACGTTAGTTTTAAGTTTTTCTAATTTGTTTTTTGCTTTTTCCTCGGTTTCTCCCGTTACCGCAAGATAGAATTTAAGTTTTGGCTCCGTACCCGATGGTCTAATAATCAAGGTGCTTTCATCACTAAAGGTGAACTTTAAAACGTCGGATTTGGGTAAATCATTAACTCCGCTTAAATAATCCACAACGTTTACAACTGAAAACTCCCCAAAATTCACACCACTTTTACGTATTGAGGCCATAAAATCCTGCATTTTTTGCATACCAACTTCGCCCTCAAAAGTAAAAGACAACAGTCCGTTTAGAGAGTACCCGTATTCATTGTAAAGATCTTCAAGCTTCTTAGCAAGGCTCACACCTTGATTTTTATAATAGGCACACATTTCACAGATAAGAAGGGCTGCATTAACACCATCTTTATCTCTAACGTGAGAACCACTTAAATATCCGCAGCTTTCCTCAAATCCGAAAATATAGTCATCTTTTTGACCCTTTTGCTCAAGACCGCCTATTACCTCACCTATAAATTTAAAGCCTGTGAGAACGTCTACTATTTTTACACCATAGGTATTGGCGATTTTTTCTGCCAAATCAGTAGTTACAATAGTTTTTACGCAAATGGGATTTTGAGGCATACTGTTTTCTTCCTTTTTGCGATGACAGATATACTCTAAAAGCAGTATTCCAACCTCATTACCCGTAAGAAGCTTGTATTCATTTTCTGACCTTACCGCAACACCAACACGATCACAATCGGGGTCGGTAGCAAGCAAAATATCAGCATTTTTTTCTGTTGCAAGCTTTAAGCCTAACTCCATAGCCTCAGGAAGCTCAGGATTTGGGAAGGGGCAGGTAGGGAAATTGCCATTATGTTCTTCTTGCTCTTTTACTACTATAACGTTATTGAAACCATTAAATTTAAGGATATCGGTTACCGGCTCAATACCTGTTCCGTTAAGGGGGGTATATACAACCGAAATATTTTTGTCAACACCCTTTGCAAGGGATAACTCACTAACTGCGTCAATAAACTTTTTATAAATCTCTTCAGGTACAGCATTAACCATTTCGCCCTTATCTTGAGGCAAGGAGTTAAAATAATCTAAAGCTGAAATTTCTGAGTAGATTTCATCTGCTACCTTGGTGGTTATTTGGCAACCATCTGCACCGTAAACCTTATAGCCGTTGTAAACGGCGGGGTTGTGTGATGCCGTCACCATAATGCCTGCATTACAGTTTAATTCCCTTACCACAAAGGAGAGCATAGGTGTTGGAAGGGGACGATTAAACAAAAATACCTTAATTTTATTTGCACTTAAAACCTTAGCCGCCGTTTCGGCAAAAAGTTTAGATTTTATTCTGGTATCATAACCAATGGCAACCCTTTTATCGCCTGTATTTGATTTTAAAATAAAGTTTGCGAGTCCCTTGGTGGCACGGGCTACGGTATAAACGTTCATACGGTTTGTACCTGCACCTATTTTACCTCTAAGACCTCCTGTGCCAAATTCCATTTCTTTAAAAAAGGCGTCGTTAATTTTATCTGAGTTGTTTTTAATCGCCAAAAGCTCGGCTATTAAATCCTCGTCAGCAATGGCATTTTGGCACCATAATTCATATGCGTTTTTTATATTTTCCACTATAATTCCTCGTTACACAACTCTATTAAATCATTTATATTAGCGGTAGCAAGGCACTCAACAGTGTCACTTGAGCCATAATAAATTTTAACTTCTCCATTATCTTCCAAGATCATACCACCGGGGAAAATAACGTTTTGTCTGAATCCTTCGTCTGCTTCAAAGGTAAGTTCGGGTGCAATAAGGGGAAGCTTGCTCATACCTATCACCTTTGAGGGGTCTTTTAAATCAAGAAGGGCGATACCGACGGTGTAACGTTTGTTCCACCAAGTATCCCAACTGTCCTGACCTCTGCCTTCCTTTTCAATATCCACTGCATGGAAGGTAATAAGCCAGCCTTTTTCAGTTTTGATTGGTGGTGCGGCAGGGCCTATTTTATCATTTGCAAATGGCACGTTTTCCACCGCCATAACCATTTTGCTTTCGCCCCAGAACTTAAGGTCGGGAGATTTAGAAATCCACATATCAAAGCGATCTCTACCGCCACGACTGTATACAGGGAAAGGCCTTTCAAGGCGATAATAATATCCATCGATTTTTTCGGGGAAAAGTACCATATTACGGTTATCCGGTACGGTGGCACTTATAATCTCATAATCTGTAAAATCGTCGTTAACCTTGGCGATACAACCCCTTATACCGTGACTTGTATCCATTGCAAGACAAAGATAAATTTCACCATCAATAACGGTTAATCTAGGGTCGTAAAGACGTTCGATATCTGCTACACCGTCATCCTTACCACGCATATTTTTGCCGTGTTGATAGTCGATAAGAGGAAATTCCATAACCTGCCAATTGGTAACACCATCATCGCTGAAGGCTATACCAACCGAAGTGCCTTTAAACCCAATTTTTTCATTAACGTATTTTTCGTTATCGGTTCCATAGTCATTACGGAAAGCCATAACGTACTTACCATTCACCTTTTCTACGCCTGCATTGAAAATTAAGGTGGCTTCATAAGGAATATCGTCCTTGGTTAAAACAGGTTTTTCCAATTTTTTAAGACAAGCTGCACTTTTTAATTTAGGCTCCCACATTGGCATAAAAAGCATCCTTTCATTTTTAAAAATCATCCATAAAAATTATACCATATAAAACAATCTATTTCAAGAAATATTTTCAAGGCTTATAAATAGCTATAAATCTTACCAAGTTAATAACGAAAATGCGACCCCTCGTGATTAACACGGGGGATCGCGTATTTAGGGGGAGAAATAGATATAATCTTTTTTAATACACTTTATTTAACGCCTGTATAAACTGCGAATGAGCCTGCGGGGAGAACATCACTAAAGGATGTAGCTACATTACTAAAGCTCTTATCCGCATCAGGAATTTTTGCATCGGCATAGGTATCAGCCTTATCAGCAGATACTATATGGCGATAAAGTGTTTGATTAATTGCAGAACCAAATGCAACATTAATATTAACAGCTGTGCTGTTCATATTGAGTACAGAAACTGTCCAACTACCGTCCTCAAGCTTAACTGCACCAACATAAACACCCTGAGTTGCGGTAGAAGAAAGGTTGGTAGCATAAACGGTACCGTTTTTGTAGCCGTTGTACTTGCTGAACAAGGTGGTGGGATAGTACTGTGCATAGGGTTGGTCAGAAAGGAAGAGAGAAGGAGCGTTACCACACTGGTGGATACCGTTCATAAACTCACTATTAGTAGTTGCAGTACCGCCTGTTTTATCTGTCCAGAGCTGGTCATAGCTCATCCAAAGAATGGTATTCTGAATACCGCTTTGCTGTGCTACAATACCGCCCATTGCGGTTGCAAGACCACGGTAGAAGCTGGATGTTCCTCTACCCTGATAAACATCAAAGTCCTTGATGTTGAACTCGTCAGACCAGAATTCAGCGTTTGCATTAGACTGTTTTGCAGTTGCAAGGAAGCCCTTATAATCGTTAAAGTCGGTCGAGGATCCATTTAATGCATTATAATGTGAATTGTTGGTCATTGTTTCATAGTACTTATCATAATTGGTAGCAACATCGCCCTCTTCAGGGTAGTGGTGAGCTGTAATAATATCAAACAATGTGGGGTCATTTTGGAGTACATAGTTGGTAAGCTTGGAATAGCCTGCCTCATTGGGACCCATATGCTTAATGTCGGTGACATTATAAATATCCTCTACAGCATCTCTCATAGTTCTGCAGAAAAGAACATACTGCTCTTTATCATGACCTGCGTTCAAGTTAATTTTATCCAAAATAGAACCATCTTCTGATACAGAATAAGAGTTAGCAGGCTCAACAAAGTATGAGAAATACTTGATGTTGTTAATGCCCTGAGCCTTTGCAAGCTTAACGGTGTTAGCCATTAAATATGCATAGCGGTAAGCTGCTCGGATAATACGGGCATTATCACTATCGCCTGCTGCGGCTGCAACGCCTGCGCTTTCGCCATAGCGGTCAGCGCCCTCACCGTTAAAGTAATCGTTTTCGTGGATAGAATAGGTAGCATTTTCTTCTCTTGAAATGAAGTCAAAGTGCCAACCAACCTGTAAGATTACTTCCATATCTCTTTCCTGCAATGCTCTTGCATAGTTGAGGAAGTAGTTAAAGCGGTCAGAGTTCCAGTCATAGCCTGTAGCATCATCAAAAATCCACTGGCTTTGATAACGGGTTCTTACATAGTGAACGCCTGCATCCTGTAAACGGTCAAGCTCGGTGTTAATCATAGCTTCATCATATACACGGCCTGTTGCATCATCCTCCATAAAGCCGAAGGCGTGATAAACTGTACCGCTGAAGCCACGATAGTTGTTAATAACGGGAGCAGCAGAGTTTTGTACCGAAAGATTTACGGTTTTAGAAGAAGTTAAAACCTCTTCAGCGTAATTTTCCTCTACAAAGCTGTCATATGCTGCTTGGTTTTTAGATACGATTGCCTCAGCAACGGTATCGTCATCATTTGTTTTACCATCGTTTAAAATTGCGTAAACTACATCATAAACGGATACTGTTTTGGTATCCTCCTCATAGATTACAAAGCGTTCGCCGTCTTTAGTTTCGGCAATCATATATCCACGAACTGCGTAATCGGTGGTGTAATCTGCAAGACCGATAAGAGTACCTGTAAAGGTAACAACGCTGCCTTCTTGCTCGAAGATAACGTTTGTTCCGTTATCGGCAGAGTATGCAACACCCTTCTTAGCACCGTAGGTAGCACTGTTTACCATATCGTAAACAAGCTCTTTACCGCCAAGCTTAGAATTGTTAATTGCAAGAGTACCGTACTCTACAACCTTAACATCGCCGGTTAAAAGGGAAGTATCAATACTGCTCTTAACACGGATACCCTGCTTAGCATCAACGGTTTTTTGACGGATTGCAGCATACTTTGTAGGCTCGAATTTAGCTTCGGCATCTGCCTCAAACTCTTCATTCAAGGTGGCTACCTTAATGTTATCAAGAGCGATAGACCAGCCTGCTTCACCTGCATCAAAGCCGAAGTTTGCAAGACCAGTATAGTAGGTGTAATCGGGGTCAATAGTGATTTCATAATGAACCCAATCGGTATGGTTTGCAATATCCTGCTTATAGCCGTTAAACTGATAATTATCAGAATTGTTAAGACCTGCGGGACCGCTTAAGAGGTTGCCGTTTAAATCCTTAGTAACAAGACTGTAAGCATTATTGTTGTAAGCAAATACATTACCCTCATAAGTAATGGGGTTGTTATCGCCTTCACTTGTTCTGAATCTGAACTGGAGCTTTTCAGTAGGATAGCTTAAAACCTTCATATCGAAGGAAACAACATATTTCTGATTTGCTCTGTAATAGAAGGGAACGGTAATACCATCGTTCTTTCTTATGAATTTTAAGTATTTATTGCCGTCTTCTTCTGCAATGGAAGGAGCATCGCCAGCACTTGTTGTGCTTACTGCACCGATAGTGCCATTTTCAAAATCGTAATCAACAACAATAGCGTTGGAATTATCCAAAGCCTTTTTAAGGCTCATATCGCTGATTGTGATACCGCCTGTAACTGTTGAGTTTGCGGCTGAATTACCTTCAAAGTAGAGGTAATATGTAGCGCTGTCACCGGTTACAAACTTAACTGTAGCATTGTTCCAGGTAGCATTATCAATAACCTTTTCAACATTCTGATAATAGGTAATATTGCCGCCCTTTACAATAGCACTGCTGAATTTATCATTAACATTTGCAAGATTAACATTAGCTGCATCTGTAATACCAACTAAATCAATAGCAGCGTGGCTCTTATATTTAAAGGTAAGAGTGTATTCGGTGTTAGGTGCAAGGGAATCTAATCTGGTATAAAGAGCGTGGTAATGAATACCGCCAAGAGAGATTGCCTTTGTACCGTTATAACCGTTATTTGAATGATTAATAGTAGACCAGGTTGCTTTCCAAGGAAGCTCTTCAGGATTCTCTAAAATATTTGCATCATCGGGGATAACAACTGTTTCGGTCTCCTCATATTCTGTAAGGCTTAAATCACTTACGGTCATTGCCCAGGCGTCGCCGCCATAAATATAGTATTTATTTGAACGACCTGTCTGGAGCTTAATGGTGTAGTCGCCCTCATCACCTGTTGTGAAGGTAGCGGTAACCATATATGAGTGATTTGTAGCACCTTCCTTAGTGGGGAGCATTTTGGTTGTTACATCTATATCGGTCAGGCTAGCTGATGCATTATAAATATCTGCAAGCTTTACATGGTAGTTATCGGTATAGATGTAGGAGAAGGTGTACTTGGTGTTAGCTGCAAGACCCTTTGCGGTAATGTAACCGTAAACTGCAGGGTTGTAAACATGCATAGCTTTTTCACCGCTGATGATTATACGCCAAGCATAACCGCCGTTGTAGTTACCCAGAGTTTTAGAGTCATAGTAGTAAACTCGGCTACGAGTAACTTCTGTTCCTTCACCATTGGTATAGGTAACAAGCTCATCTTCTTTGTCCTCAGCGCCTGTGATGTAATAATCTGCGGAGTCAGCACCTACAGACCAGCGAACATCACCGTTTGCTACGGTAGCATCAACAAGCTTGTTGGGGTCAACATACTCTCTGAGGTCAAAATCACTTAAAGTAATGGTTGAGAAACTATCATCAATAGATTTACCTAGACCCATATAGAGTATGTATTCGGTAGCAGTTCCGGTGGTAAAGATTGTAGAAACCTTGTTCCAAACTCCATTTGTTTCTTGTTCAACAACTGCATTAGCAGAGCCAAGCAATTCTGCGTTAGCATCTGTAAGGCGACCTTTTATGTTTTCAGCAGTTTGGGTAAGATCTACCTTAGAAGCATCTACAAAACCAACATGCTGAACAATTTCTTCAACGCCTGCCGCTTTATAACGGAAGGAGAAGTTGTAGGTTGTATTGGGAGCAAGTGTAACAACTGTGTAGTTATCACGATATCTTGAATTTCTACCCCAGGACATTGCGTAGGAATCACCGCTGTAAGACTCGGATTCATCTAAAACTGTAGGTTCAAAAGCCCTATCACCGCTACTCCAAAGTGCAGTCCAAGTAAGGGTCGGCATAATAATGTCGTTAAGAACGTTATCAGCATCTACCTCAAACGGAGTACCTCTTAAGCTGATGTTCTTAATTTGAGTATAGGTATTATAGGTTAATGGATGGAGATTAAGGCTATTAAACTGCCAACCATCAATTATAATGTAATATTCGCCTGCTTTAAGAGTTCTGAATTTTGCAGTAACGGTATAGTACGTAGAAAGAACATCTGCGGTCATATCAGAGCTTGCATAATCAACATCAGGC
This sequence comes from Acutalibacteraceae bacterium, assembly GCA_045534095.1. GTDB lineage: Bacteria > Bacillota > Clostridia > Oscillospirales > Acutalibacteraceae > UMGS1279. The sequence continues at coordinate 15,384 of JAZSJA010000015.1, forward strand.
TGAGTGGTAACAAATTCGGTTACAAGGTTATTTGTACCGCCATCTACATAAGAATCTTTTCTGAGCTGAGTATCAACATCTGTAATTTCCTCTGCGGCATAAACTCTTACGTTATGAGTTTTGGTCCATGCGGCATTGAAGGTAAATTCATAATCGTTATAGGCATCAAGTGTAACCTTGGTATATGCCGAATGATGTGCGTTTTTAACTGCTATAACCTTTTCATAGGTACCTTCGTCGCCTGTCCAAGCAGAAGTCCAATCGGTAGCTACGGTATCGGTTAAATCGTCGGTTGTTTTTGCGGGTTCAAGACTGAAATCACTAAGGGTAAGTGCAGAAAAAGCAGTTCCGTCAAATGTAACATGTAAATACATTACATATTCGGTTACATCAGTGGTGGTAAAGCTGGTTTTTACTAAATTCCATTTACCTGTTTTATCTAAACCTATGGTAGCGTTATCCTTACCTAAAATAGGTGTAGAGGAATCGATAAGGTGGTTGTTAACATAATCGCCTTTAATGGTAGAAAAATCCACCTTAGAAGCACCTACAAATCCTAATTCGGCAACATACTCCTGACCTGATTCGCTTGATTTATAATAGAACGAAAAATCATAGGTAGTATTAGGCTCTAAGGTAACTGTTGTGTAATTATCACGCCATCTTGAATTACCGCCCCAT
>JAZSJA010000006.1:0-4274 GCA_045534095.1 Acutalibacteraceae bacterium
TTGGTGAATATTTTTTTAACTGCATCTTCGTGATAATCGTCGGTGGTGCGAATGAATTTATCATAGGTAACGTTCATAGCGTCCCAAACTGCCTTGATTTGGCTCGAAACCTCATCAACGTACTCCTTGGGGCTAATACCCTTTGCGGCTGCCTTTTCGCCAATTTTTTGACCATGCTCATCAGAACCGGTTTGGAAGAAAACGTCATAACCCTGCATTCGTTTGTAACGGGCAATCATATCGGCAAGAACAATATCGTATGTGTTACCAATATGCGGTTTGCTTGACGTGTAGGCAATAGCCGTTGTTAAATAAAACTTTTTGTTTTCCATTTTTTATCCTCCTAATGTTTTACAAATGAGTAAAATCATATTCTAGAATATTATACCAATTTTTGCAATGGTTTACAAGAGCTAAATTAAGAAAAATATATATTTAAAATAAAATATTTGTATTGTAAAAATTATACGTGTATGATAATATAGTTACAAAGATATTTTAAGCTGGTGAATAAAATGAGCGTATTACCAAAGGTTTCAGAAAAATTAGCATTAAATTACGATTATTTTCCAACTGCTTGGCAGGCGGTTTTGTGGCGAAATTGGGGTTACGTACCCGTAGCAAGATTGGCAAAAGTTCTTGATACAACGGTTTCAGAGCTTAAAAATGCAGCCGAACTTATGGGTCTTAATCCTGAACAAGAAGCAAACGAAATTTGGCTAAAACGTGGCTATCTTACCATAATTCGCAACAACTGGCATTTGTGCAGTTATGAGCAAATCTTAACCCTGCTTGATATTACCGCAGAGGAGCTTGCCTTTATTTTAAAGGAGGACGATTTTTTTTGGGTGAAGTTAGGGTGTTTAAAGCCAAGTGTTACTCCACCAAAATACTCCCCTTTAACTGAATGTGAACTTAAAACTACCGAAGAAATAAAAAATCTAATAAAAACAAGTTTAACCGATTTAGATAAATTAGAGGACAACGGGTTTGAATTTTTAGAGGAATTTTATCAGCCAATAGAAGATAGTGAGATTTTAGTAAAAACCGAAAACAACGAATCAATTAGAATGGTTTATCCTTATTTTGCATTATATGGTGATATTTTGCTGGATGAGGAGACCGACCATCTTCCTGATAGACTTTTAGAGGAGTATGCAAAGGTTGGGGTAAACGGAATTTGGCTTCAAGGTATACTTTACCAGCTTACCGAATTTCCATTTGATAAAAACATTTCAAAAGGTTGGCAAATTCGCATTAAAACCCTTAACAAACTTATTCAAAAGGCAAAAAAATACGGAATAGGCATATACTTATATCTTAACGAGCCACGTTCACAGTCGGCAGAATTCTTTAAAAAATTCCCTAACCTTAAAGGCACAAACGAGGGCGATTTTTACTCTATGTGCACTAGCGATCAGTCGGTTAAAGACTATTTATATAACGGAGTAAAAAATCTGTTCCAAAACGCACCCGATTTAGCAGGTTATTTTTCCATTACAATGTCCGAAAACCTAACTAACTGCTATTCCCGTATAGGCGCAGGTACCGAAGTTTGCCCAAAATGTAAAGAGCGCAATATTTGGGAAGTGGTGGCAGAGGTTAATAATCTTATGGCGAAGGGTGCACACGATGCTAACCCAAATGCAAAAACAATTGTATGGACTTGGGGTTGGTTCGATTCGTGGTGCCAAAAGGCTATTGCCCTTTTAAATCAGGAGCAAATTATTCAAAGCAATAGCGAAAAAGGCGTTAAATTTAATATTGGCGGCGTAAACGGTCAGGTAGATGATTATTCAATGTCTGTTTTAGGCCCCGGTGAGTTTGCCGAAAAAATTTGGTCAGCTGCAAGAGAAAAAAATATGCCAATTTCTGCAAAAATTCAGGTTAATACTACCTGGCAGATGGCGGCAGTGCCCTACATACCCGTTTTTGACTTAATTGAAAAACACATAAATAATCTAAAAAAAGAGGGCGTTACTCATTTTCAAGCAAGTTGGACGTTAGGTGGTTTCCCTGCACCAAATATTAAATTCCTACAAAAAATGATGAGCGAAAATATTACCGCAAAAGATTTTTTAAAGGATTGGTATGGTGAAGATATTGGGCAGGTAGTATATAACGCTCAAAAAAGTATGTCTTCTGCCTTTGAAAACTACCCATTTAGTGTAGATGTTGTTTATTTTGGACCTCACAATTTTAGCGTGTCGTCGCCATTTTTTATGGATAATACAAATTACGAAGCCACGATGGTGGGCTACCCCTATGACGATTTAAAAAAATGGGCAGATATTTATCCCGTAGAGGTTTATGCAAATCAGTACAAAAAACTTTGTGACGAGTGGCAAAAGGGCGTTGATTTGTTAGAGAAAATTAAAAATAAAAACCACAAAACAAAAGAACTTTATGCTGTATCCTCAGCCATTCTTTGCCATTTTAAAAGTGCACTAAATCATATTTTGTTTGTTAAAAATCGTAATGAAAATAATTGGGATAAGAGTCTTTTGGCGGTACAAGATGAAATTAAAAATTTAGAGAATTTAATAAATATTAGACTTTTAGATTCCAAAATTGGTTACGAATCAAGCACACACTATTTTTACACCTTGCAGGATTTAAAAGAAAAACTAATAAATCTTGAATACGTTAAACAAAATCTTTTGAACAAATAGAAAAAGCACAACCTTTAATTTTTCAAAGGTTGTGCTTTTGCTAGTTTTAGAACGCCTAGTGGCTTGGCTTCTTATTTTAATTTAACTTCTGCAACTCTTACGCAGTAACTTGTGCCGTAAATATAACCTGTGGGGCGTACTGAGAGTAAACCGTTTTGTTGTTTAAAGGCAAGTTTTTCTCCATTATCCATCCATTTTATAGACCCAACCTCATTGTTGAAATTGGGGAATTCTACTGAGTTGCCGTCTTCAAAATCCACTGTAACATTGTCGTCACCTTTTTTGCCGAGGTCAAATTTAAAAAGATACAAGATTTTTTCATCATTAATATCCTGCAACATAAATTCCCTGCCTTTGGAAAGAGTATTGCAGGGTCTGCCGTTATAGATAGATTTTCCAAAAAGTTCCATCCATCTGCCTATACATTCCATTGTGGCTTCTTGCATCTTAGGAAGGCTGCCGTCACCTGCGAGGCCAACGTTAAGTAAGAAGTTCGTGCCTACCTTGCGACATTCACAAAGTTCTTCTATAAGTTGTTTTACCGATTTATAGTTTATATCATCTGCAATGCCCCAATGGTCGCAAATGGTTTCGCACATTTCTCCGGCTATATATTTTTTCATACCTCTACGGTCAATGGGATGAGGCATACCGCGTTCAAAGGTTACCGAATCTATCTCAGCTGCGCCCAATTCTCCGCGTTTTGAAAGACCGGTGTTATTAATTATCATAGCTTCAGGTTGAAGTTGACGAATCATTGAATAGAGTTCATCTTCTTTCCAATCATCATTTGGACGCGACCAATTACCATCAAACCACATTCCACCAATTTTGCCGTAATTGGTGCAAAGTAGTTCTACACTTTTTTTAAGATATTCTAAATATTTATTAAAATTTTGGTTGAAATCTTCGTTATACCAATCCAAAGTTGTGTGATAAAAAACAGGTAAAATATCTGCTTTTCTGCATTCTTCAACAAATTCTTTTATTAAATCACGACCTGTGGGAGAGTGCAAAGCATTAAATCCATTTAGTTCTTTGGTATCGTAAAGGGAAAATCCATCATGGTGACGGGTAGTAAGTGTTATGTATTTGCAACCTGCATTTTTTGCAGTAGCAACAAGATTTTTAATTGAATCTGATTTTACATCAAAAGAATCGGCTAGCTTTTTATAATCATCCATATTTCTTTTGTGCATTGAATAGGTCCATTCACCGCTGGTGAGTTTAGAATAAATACCAAAATACACAAACATACCAAAGCCAAGTTGTTCGAAATTTTTAATATATGCTGCAGGAATCGGAAGTTGATTACTCATACGAAATTGCTCCTTAAAATAAATTTTATATTTTATATTAGTCTAATACCCCTTTTAATGGAATTTGGCAAGTGGTTAAATCAAAAAATCATTCTATTTACATAAATATTTTGTATTTAAAAAAGAAAGCTACCTACACAGGGAGGAGAATTGTGTAGGTAGCTTATTTTCCATGTAGGAAAATAAAACTTTTGTGGATGTATTTGGGAGGAGACATCCTTTAGGTAAGTAATAATTAAAACTAATTATTAAGCAAACTGTAAATTATGAATTATATACGGCA
>JAZSJA010000020.1:0-2922 GCA_045534095.1 Acutalibacteraceae bacterium
AGCTAAAAAAATCGGTGCTTCGGCACCGATTTTTTTATGCCTTAATTTTATGCTCGGCGTTATTTTTATTTGTAGGGCAACACCGTAGGGGACGGCGGTCTCACGCTGCGGCGTTCGGTCCCTCAGCGGCTCTAACAGTCCACCGGACTGTTATTCACTACCGCTTCGCAGCTAAAGCTACCTCGACGTCCCTAAAAAGATCAGCACCGACGAATGGTTTGCACAATCTTTAAAAAATTGCATAAATAAAGGGTTTTAACGTAGGGAACGGGGCTTGCTCGTTCCGTAAAAAATAGCACAAACTTTAACGGCAGGAGCAAGGTCTCGACTGCAACCTCGGTTGGCGCTTACTTCTTGCAGAGGTGTCCAACGGACACCCGCATCCCTGCCCTACATTATTACCCCAAATTCGGCTATAAATGACAATTTATCTTTCAGGCCGCGGGGTAAAGGCTAAGCCAATTGCACAAGCTATGTCGTCGTTGGATGAAACACCACGTGTTTCAAATAACGTTTTGCAACAAAATGATTTTTCACCTCTTTTAGGACAAGTGAATAAACTGAATGTAGGGACGTACTCCCTAATATATTTGTCAGGAGGCTCAATATGGAAGATTACCTTAAAGAATTTGGAATATCTCCAAAGGAACTTGGCATAGAAAGATTTGAAAGAGTAAAAACAATAGACACTAATAACGAAAGAAAAATGAATATGAATAGAGGTATGGGTAGGGATAGATTCTCAAACCTGGAACTTAAAAATCTTCCCCTCACAATGGCATACGTTCCATTTCAAACAATAGAGGGAACCTATAGTAAAGACGAGGCTCTAAAAGCGGGAACCTTGTTTCCAAATCTTGATAAGCCCTTTTTGGGCAGAATGCCGTAAAGGGGTGTAGGTATGAGTGATAGAGAAAAACTGCTTAAAAAACTTTCGGGTGCACAGTTTGCTGCACTTGAAATGCAACTGTATTTAGATACCCATAAAAACGACGCTGCAGCATTTAAAAGTATGCAGGAATATTTAAAATTGGCAAAGGAATGTCGCAATGAGTATGAAGAAAAGTTTGGCACCCTCACACCGAGAGATTTGTATGGTGATACCGATTTCAATTGGCTTAACGCACCGTGGCCGTGGGAGAACGAAAGGGAGGCGAAAAAATAAATGTGGCAGTATGAAAAGAAACTTCAGTACCCCATAAAAATAAAAAATCCAAACCCAAAACTCGCCCAAATCATCGCCAGTCAATATGGTGGCCCTGATGGGGAATTGGGCGCAAGCCTTAGGTATTTAAGCCAGCGCTTTGCTATGCCATACCCCGAACTCAAAGGCCTATTAACTGATATAGGTATTGAAGATTAAAATTGTTTATGATATAATAGTAGCAACAGGAGGTATAAAGATATGTTAGAAAACCTTTACAACTACTATCACAATGATATGACACGAGAGCAGATTGAAAATGCCCACACCCTACTGAATGATGATGACAGGTTATTATACTACACCTGTTATGCATATAATTGCTATGAATTATTACATAGCAAGGGGCATTTATCATTGATAACCAATCCAGATGCTTTGTTTAAGACACCCGAAGCAGAGCGACAATTCGTTATGGAAATGAAAAACTACATAAAGGATGTAATTGGTATCAAGAGAGAGGATGTTCAATATGGCACATTTACAAGTAATAGAACCGAACAAAACAACACTCAAAACTGAGGACTTTGAACCTCACAGGGTTTGTGCCTATTGCCGTGTTTCAACTGATGAAAAAGACCAAAAGAACTCACTTGTAGCACAAAAGCAGTTTTTTGAGAGTTTTTTTGAAATGCATAGTAATTGGACAAATATAGGCATTTTCTCAGATGAGGGACTTTCAGGAACATCACTTGAAAAAAGAGACGATTTCAACCGAATGTTATTTGAAGCAAGGCACGGCAATATTGACATCATACTCACAAAAGAGGTCTCCCGTTTTTCCCGTAATGCTCAACACCTTTTAAATATCGTTGAAGAATTACGAAACAGGGGTGTTTATATTTGGTTTTTATCTGATGATATCTACACAGAAAAAGATGATTACAGAGAGGAACTTTCCAAAGCAGCATCTGATGCAGAAAGAGAAAGTTTAAAAACTTCTCGCCGTGTAAAATGGGGACATAAACAACGAATGCAAAGTGGTGTTGTCTTTGGTCGCAAGGAAATGTATGGGTATAACATTGTCAAGGATGAAAAAGGCAAACAACACTTTGAAATCATACCCAAAGAAGCAGCAGTCATAAAACAGATTTTTGAATGGTTTGCAAGTGGCGAAGGCACTCACAGAATTGGCAAAAAATTAAAAGAAAAAGACATTGACACAAAACGATATGCAAATAGTTGGACACCCATTGTAATCTTGCGAATATTACGGAATGAGAAATATGTGGGCGATTTGGCACAGGGAAAGACCTACACCCCCAACCCATTAGACCATAAGAAGAAATACAACACGGGCGAATCCTACAAATATTACATAACAGACCACCACCCCGAAAGTGCAATCATTGACCGAGAATTGTGGAACAAGGTGCAAACGATTTTACAGGAAAAAGCACCAAGTGAAGAAATCAAGGCGAAGCACTCAAACCGATATTGGACAAGTGGCAAAGTTTATTGTGGTCTTTGTGGTGGTAGGTATGTCAGTTATGTAAAGAAACAAAAAAACATCCCTTATCGTGCTTGGGTGTGCTTTGAAAATCATCAAAGGGGAAAATACAAACTAACAACCCTTGAAACAGGCAGAACGGAAATAGTTGGTTGTAATGCTCTGCGAGTAAATGACAGGGTGTTGCAAACGGCAATCCACGATATTATTACCGAGTATATTATTCCATACAGAGAAAAGTCGGATCGTAGCCATGTCGTTCTGTGAG
>JAZSJA010000124.1:0-17325 GCA_045534095.1 Acutalibacteraceae bacterium
AGTGATCCCAACTGGCCCGGCCTGGGCTTCACCGGCTGGACGGAAGAGAACGGCAAAGTTGCCACTGAACTGAGAGATGGCAAGGTCGCTTATAAGATCGCTTCCGGAACCACCGGCAACCTGAAGCTGACCGCCAACTGGAAGCTGATGCGCAACATCGCGACTCCCGGCACCAACAAGGTGATGTTGGCAGAGTACAACCCCACAACCGGTGGATACAGATTTGTTTATGAACTGGGTACCATTGAGAATGTGGTGCTGGAGCAGATGAGTTCCAATCTGCTGTATAACCACACCGGCGCAGGCGACTTCACTCTGGAAATGGCCAGCGAAAACACTCTGGAAGAGAGCATTGCTGACTCCATCACCCGAACCATCTCCAAGTCTGTTTCTTCCTCCTCCGAGTGGGAGCAGAGCAAGGACTGGGCAAGAGAAAATTCCAACGAGCACAGTACGCATGTAGATATTGGTCTTGAAGTCGGTAATGATAATATCAAAGCCAGCATTGAGACCGGTTACGGCTATGCCAATACCAGTTCCTCCTCCTGGGGTGGCAGTGAGACCAAGGGTGGCAGCTATGGTGAAGAAACCGAAAACGGAGAGGAAGTTGGTTCCTCCCTCTCCTACCTGACCTCTTTGACCACTTCTTCTATGACCTCTGTGACCATTTCTGCCGATGCCCCCAATGGCTATTATGACTATGTCCAGGCCGGTAATATCCGTGTCTTTGGCGTGGTTAACTATGTGCCCAGTGAAGTGGAAGGCGAAATCGGTAATTACTACCTGAATACCTATAGCATCCTGGATAATATGCATGGTGTTGTGCTGTACTATCCTTCTGTTAACGATTTGAACAACCCCACCTGCGAGACGCTGCAGTACAGCATCCCCAGAGAAAATATTGAGGAAAAAATCGCTAACAGCTACTTTGTTCAGTATGATGCTAACGGCGGTGTGGGCACAATGGTGAATACTCTCCACACGGTGGGTGGCACCGAAAAGCTGACACAAAACACCTTCACAAAGGAAGGCTACCTCTTTATGGGTTGGGAGACCCGCGAGAAAATAGAGGGTCAGGATGAGCCTATCTCCACCGGCACCTATACTGACGAGCAGATCATCAATACTGCGCTGGCAGCCAATGGTGAAACCGTGACTATGTATGCCCTGTGGGAGAAGATCGATTATACCATCGAATACCAGGGAAACAAGCCCACGTTAGGCAGCACCTATGTGGACAACCTACCCGGCGATACTGCCTGCAAGTACGACGAAAATGTGACCTTGGCGGCCGCACCCACGCTGGCCGGTTATACTTTCGGCGGCTGGTATTTTGACAGCACCTGTACCCAGAAGGCCGGCGATGCCGGAGAAACCTTGGTGCTTCCGAACTTGACAACTGAGCACGGTGCAACCGTTAAACTGTACGCCAAGTGGACAGCCAATACTTATAAGCTGATCTTCAATGTCAACGGCGGCGAACTGACGGAAAAGGATCTGACAGTCACCTTCGACAGCCAGTTTAACACCGATGCAACGCCAACAAGAGCGGGCTATGATTTCCTTGGCTGGTATTTGCCTGACGGTTCTGAGCTGACGATGCCTACTTACTGGCGCTATGCGGAAGATGTGACCGTTACCGCAAAGTGGCTGAAGACATATCACGCGTATAGTAGCCGTATCGGTTATAAAGACAGTAACACGAAGACGGAGGATGAAAATCAAGTCGAAACGCTGATCAACCCCAATGGCGGCAATCTGATCACGGATGAAGATGATGTCTATGAACTGATTGCACCTGATATGGATAGACAGGCACTGATCGACCAGGGCTATAACAAGGTGGTCATTACGGTTCATATGTGGCTCTACGAGGAGCACGACGGCGATAAGAACTTCTGGATCAAGCCTTACCAGGATCGGACAAACAATAACCTGGCAATGGCTTACGAGGAGTTCACCTCCACCGAGAATAAATGGAATTTCCATTCCTGGTCCTTTGATGCCCTCGCTCTTACCACCACCGGTTTCTCCGATTCCATGGCGTTCTACATTGAATATGGCGCCCATGGCAATGCAGGAGATGATTGGTATGTAGGCGACACCATCATCGAGATCCAAGCTTACAAGTAACATCCAAAACCCATAACCCAAAGCAAAAGCCCCGGCAGGAAATCTCCTGCCGGGGTGGATACTCAGTTTATACGTTCTTTCGAGTAAAATGGCAAACTATGAGCTTATAATCCACCCGAACGGGCGGTGACGGAAAACGAATCCGCCATCGTCCGTTTGCGATTTTTGATAAGAAATGAGGTGTGCAGATATGCGAACGAACAATAGAATACAGAATCTGCCACCGGGCAGAATCGAAATGATGAGAGTGCTCAACTTGGAGTAAAAACAAGCATAAATACCGCAAAATTCAATTGTTTTTTCACGGAACGACACGCAGGTCATTCCCGACATTGATACCATATTTTGCACAATCTTTTATTAGGACAGTCGAGGGCGCCTGTCCCTACAATATCACCCAAAATTTGTGCGTTCATATATCAATTTATCTGTGACTATATGGCAGCGGAATGAGGCTTTACCTTTTGCACGAAGCCTGTTTGGATAAAATTTATTATTTTAATTCATTAAGAAATTTGTTAATTCTTCAACCGAGTTTGCTATATGTTTTGCACCTGAATTTTTAAGTTCGTCTATGCTTCCGTAACCAAATGATACCCCAACAGGGTAAAGACCGTTTTTTACACCGCCTATTATATCGTGGCTTCTGTCACCTACCATGGCGGTGTGGCTTAAATCCACCTTATTCATCCTTTTAAGTACAAGAGCTACAACCTCTGATTTATCAGTAAGGCTTCCGTCTAAATTACTGCCCACAACTAAATCAAAATATTTTGCCAAATCAAAATGCTCTAAAATTTGCCTTGCAAATACTTCAGGCTTTGAGGTTGCAAGAGCAATTCTTTTTCCCGTATTTTTAAGGGAAGTCAGCATTTCGGGTATGCCGTTAAAAAGGGTGTTTTCAAAAATCCCTTTGGGAGCAAAATACTCCCTGTAAATATCTACTGCCTTATAAGAATCCTCTTTTGAGAGATTATAAAATTTCTCAAAAGATTCGGCAAGGGGAGGGCCTATAAATTTTAAAAGTTCCTTTTTGCTAGGGGGAGTTATGCCCATTTTTTCAAGAGCGTAGGCAACCGAGTTGGTTATACCCTCAGCAGGGTCGGTGAGAGTGCCGTCCAAGTCAAACAAAATAGTGTCGAATTGCATTTAAAAACCTTCTCAAAAGCAAATTTTTTCTAATTATACCATATATAGTGATTATTAGCTATATTTTTTTAAAAAATAACAAAAAGCAGTTGAAAAAAATAATTAAAAGGAATATAATGAAATATATTTATAAATGTTGGAGGATTTGCAATGAAAAAGGGAATTTTAAAGATTTTTGCAATAGTTCTTTGTATTTGCGGTGTCTTTGCCTTTGCAGGCTGTGAGCAAAAAGTGTATGAGGTTTCAGTACCATCTTCATCTTCAGAACCATCTTCTGTGGTGGAAATTTCTTCCGAGCCCGAACCCGAGCCCGAGCCACAGTTCGCAGTTAATCCTCTTACGGGTTTGCAAAATTTAGACCCTGCTGCAGTAAATAATCGTCCTGTTGCGGTTATGGTTAATAATTTGTATCCTACTGCACAGAGCGTTCAAACCGGACTTGACAGAGCAGATATCGTTTACGAAGCCTATGCAGAGGGCGGCGTTACCCGACTCCTTGCAGTCTTTAAGGATATTAAATCGGCAAAACAAATAGGAACAATTCGTTCTGCACGCTATTCATACGTTGATCTTGCAATGGGTCACGATGCCATTTACGTTCATGCAGGAATTAACGATTCTCACGCAACTCCTCACGTTAAAGAGACGGGAATTGATAACATAAATCTTTTACATGGTAAATTTAACGGTATGAGCTTTAGAGAGAAAAACGGCAAGGCATTAGAGCATACTCTCTATACTAAAGGCGAAAAGCTTGCCTCAGGCTTTAAGAAACTTGGTTGGCGAACCTCCCTTAACTATAATAAAGAAAATTGGCAAAATTTTGTTGCTACCGAGTATGTTCCATCAAGCGGTGTGTGTTCCGAGATAAAGGTTACTATGTCTAACCAATACATCTCAAAATTCAAGTACGATGCCGCAACAAAAACCTATAAAAAGTCAAGCAAATCTTCTGAACATAAGGATTATAAGAGTGGAAAACAACTTGAATTTAAAAACGTTTTGGTGCTTAAAACTGCCGTAACAAATCTAAGCAGTAATGGTTATATAGTTAAAACCGGTCTTGAGGGTGGCGAAGGCTATTACGTATCAAACGGAGGTTATCAAAAAATCAAATGGAGTAAGGGTAGCGCCAAAAATCCAATAAAAATCACCCTTGAGGATGGCAGTGCTTGTAACTACAATCCCGGCAATACCTGGGTTTGCTTGGTTAACAAAAAGAACAGCGTAGATATAACCGAGTCTTAACATATAGTTATTATAAAAAAATTGGAAGGTATAGTATGAAATATTTAGTATTACTTTTAGATGGTATGGCAGATTATCCTGTACCTGAATTATCAAATAAAACTCCTATGGAGCTTGCAAAAAAACCTAATATCGATTTGTTAGCTTCAAAGGGCGAGGTGGGTCTTTGCAAAACCGTTGCCGACGGACTTAACCCCGGTAGTGACGTTGCAAATCTTTCTGTTTTGGGCTATGACCCTGCCGTTTATTATACGGGACGTTCTCCCCTAGAGGCTGCAAGCATAGGCATAAATCTTAAATCTACCGACGTTGCAATGCGTTGTAATCTTGTTACCCTATCTGATGAAGAAAATTATGCCGATAAAACCATGGTTGATTATTGCGCAGATGATATATCTACTGAGGAAGCAGAAAAAATCATTGAGTTTGTTGAAGAAAAACTGGGAAATGATATTTATAAGTTCTACTCGGGCGTAAGCTATCGTCATTGCCTTGTTGTGGCAAACGGCACTACCGAGCTTGGTAAAATGACTCCCCCTCACGATATAAGCGGCAGAGTGGTGGGCGAATATTTAAGCACCGCCGATTCTGCAAAGCCCCTTTTGGCACTTATGGAAAAAAGTTATGAACTTTTAAAAGATCATCCCGTTAATTTAGAAAGAATTAAACGTGGTAAGCGTCCAGCCAACTCCATTTGGTTATGGGGAGAGGGCAAAAAAACCGCCTTAGAGGATTTTAAGGCTAAAAACGGAATTTCAGGTGGTATTGTGTCGGCAGTTGACCTCCTTCGTGGAATAGGTAAATGTGCCAATATGGCAGTGCCCGAGATTGAGGGTGCTACAGGATATATAGATACCAATTTCACCGCCAAAAAGAATGCCGCTATTGAACTGTTTGAGCAGGGCGTAGACTTGGTTTACATTCATATGGAAGCCCCTGATGAATGTGGCCATCGTGGCGAGGTAGAGAACAAAATAAAATCAATTGAGTTAATTGACGAGCTTGTTGCGGGCCCAATGATGGAATATTTAAAGGACGTTCCTCACAGTATTCTTGTAATGCCTGATCATCCAACACCTCTTACCCTTAAAACTCACGTTGCAGACCCTGTTCCTTATATCATTTATAACAGCGAAAAGGCAGTTCAAGGTCCTTCGACCATAAACGAAAAAACCGCTGCCAAAACGGAAAATAAGATTGATTTTGGCCCCGCTGTTATGGATAAGTTTTTAGGAAAAATTAACTAAAAATCCCAAAAATATAATTTATAAAATTTGAATTTTAATCCCCTTTTTGCACAAGATATTTGTGAGCAGAAAGGGGATTGAATTTATGAATAAAAATACAAACAGCTTTCTCAAGGGAATGGGCGCAGGCGTTATCGCAGGTGCGGCAGTTGTTACCGCAGGTAAAATTATGTTAAATAATAAAAGTGCAAAGCACGCTTTAACAAAAGGTACCTCTAAAGCATTTCGTGCGGTTGGCGATTTTGTCGAGGGCGTTCAAACCTTAATGAAATAGTAAAATAAAAAGAGAAAGCAAAGGTTGTCCCTTAAATTTATGGGGACAACCTTTTTTTAAAAAATAGTTGCAAAGTATTCAAAATGTGATATAATAAAAATATATATTCTAAATAAAAATGGAGGCGTTATAAAAATGGCTAAAACTATCCTTAATAAGTACATAGCCTTAATTCTTTGCGTAACTCTTATTATTTGCAGTATTCCTTTTTCGGCATCGGCAAAAGAATATAAATTAAAACTCAATCTAAGCACCTATTTAGACGCAAGCTTCAACATCGAACAACCTATGTTGGTGTATGATGAAGACAAAGCACTTGCCGAAAGTATTAACACCCAGTTTAAAGAATTCAAAGAAGAAGTAGACATTTCCGCCTTTAGAATAAGAAATACCGAAGCAAACCAACGAAGAATAGTAGAAATATTATCATATGGTCTTCCCGAGTGTTTTCATTTAAATACTTCCTTTTATGTAGGCTTTGATAATAGCGGTAATTACATAACCGATATTTATCCTCAGTACGATTACGAAAAATCGGAATATATCACCATGCTTGATGAGTGTAACGCGGTTGCCGATAAACTGCTTCGCGGCATTGAGGGTAATACTAAATTAAATGACGTTCAAAAACTCTTATTGCTACATGATAGAATTGCACTAAACTGCGAATATGATTATGAGCGTTATAGTCAAACGGGAGATGTTCCCGTTATTTCCCATACTATGTATGGTGCTTTTGTTAATAAAATAGCCGTTTGTCAAGGTTATACGCTTGGTTATGGGTATTTGCTTGACAGAATAGGTATCAGAAATCATTATTGTGCATCGAGTAGACTTAATCATATATGGAATATTGTTTACGTTAACAATAAGCCCTATCACGTGGATATAACTTGGGATGATACCGTTTGGGATGTTACAGGCGAAGTTTTGCATAATAATTTTTTAATCTCCAGCGAAGAGCTATACCAAAATGGACATATAGCAGATGATTATGATACTTCCCCCGTTGATACAACCTACGATAATTATTTTTGGAAGAACAGTAAAACGGCATTTACTTTGGTAAATGATGAAATTTATTATATCGATGATAGCGAAGCCAATTTTGTAAACATAAAAAGATATAGAGATAAAAATACAATCTACAAAACTGAACATTATTGGATGGACGGCTTGGATAGTTATTGGCCTGATAACTATGCAAGACTTGCTACCGATGGAAAAAATTTACTCTTTTCCCTTAGTGAAGGGATTTATAAATTGGATATTAACAGCAAAACGGCAGTTGAGATTCATAAGCCTGAATTGACCGGTAACTTTAAAATTTTTGGTTTTACTTATGAAAACGGGAACTTGATTTATGACCTTTTTACAAAGCCTGACTTTGAAGAAGATACAAAAAGAAAATATCAACGTACGGTGCCATATATAACTGCCCATACCCCCGGCGACGTTAATGATACCAACACAATCGATTTGTCAGACGTTGTTGTACTGGCACGAGCCGTGGCAGATTGGCAGGTTTATTACAATAGTTCAGCCTTGGATGTGAATGGGGACGGAGTTAAAACCCTTGCAGACGTTACGCATTTAGCACGATACGTTGCAGGCTGGAGTGGCATTACGCTACATTAAAATTTATAAAAATATAATTTAAAGGCAGAAACGCTAAAACGGCGTTTCTGCCTTTTTGTTGAAAAACCTTTTTATTAAAACCCATTATTTTAGGGTAGGGGGCAGGTAGCCCAAGTCTGCCTAATTAGCAACAACAATCATTATTATTGTGCTGACAACCGCAACCGTTGGAGTTACCGTTACCACAGCAAACAAGAACTAAAATGAGAATAATCACCCAAGAGCAGTTATTACCACCAAAAAAGTTACACATACCTTTTGCCTCCTTTCGGTGAAAACCCTTAGGCAGAGCCTTTTGGATTTTCAGGTTACAATATATCCTATGCTAAAGTCAAAAAAGTGTTACAAGGTAAAACCTCAAAAATCAAAATCAAAGAAAAAACTAGAAATACGAAGAAAACAGAAGATATTTTAAAAAAACAAAGGATTTTAATTCAAAAACGGCTGAAAACAAAAATTGACTTTTACTGACCTTTGATTATAATAGAATACAGAAAGGTCAGTAAAAGTCAAAAAAGAGGTGTTTTAAAATGAAAATGAGTGATTTAATAACTGCCCACATTTTAGAGATGTTAGAGCAGTCAGAATATAATACCGCCGAAATTCAGCGTAACGAGTTTGCATCCCTTATAGGTTGCGTACCTAGTCAGATTAACTATGTTTTGTCATCGCGTTTTACACCCGAACACGGGTACGTAATAGAAAGCAGGCGAGGTGGCGGTGGATATATCAGAATTTCAAGAGTGAGATTGGATAAATCCTCAGCCCTTATGCATATAATCAATTCAGTAGGTAGTGAGCTTGATTCATCAACTGCCAGAATTTTAATAGAAAACAGCCGTCAAGCCGACCTTATAAGCAAAGAGGCGGCCGAGCTTATGC
The DNA here is from genome assembly GCA_045534095.1 of Acutalibacteraceae bacterium. Taxonomy (GTDB): domain Bacteria; phylum Bacillota; class Clostridia; order Oscillospirales; family Acutalibacteraceae; genus UMGS1279. The sequence continues at coordinate 8,572 of JAZSJA010000124.1, forward strand.
AAGCGGCAATATCAAATACCGTTTTGCGTGAAATTCCACCCCTTTTCAGAGATAGGTTTCGTGCGGCTATTGTAAAACAAATGTTGCTAACACTTATAAATTAGGAGGTTTTTGTTATGATGTGTGAAAAATGCGGTAAAAATCCTGCCACAACCCATTTAAAAACCGTTTTAAATGGAGTTGTCCATGAAAATCATCTTTGTTCATATTGTGCTGCCAATGAGGGCTATGGAAATATAGGTAAACTCAGTTTAACAAATATGCTTGCTTCTATGTTTGGGGAAAGCGTTAGTCGTGGTAAGCCCATCTCAAAAAGATGTGAATGCTGCGGTGCATCCTTTTCGGATATCGCACAAAGCGGTAGAGTGGGTTGCAGCGAGTGTTATACCACCTTTCGTGCCGAACTTTTACCATCTTTAAACAGGCTTCACGGCAAGGCAGTTCATATAGGAAACACTCCAGATGCCGAAAATAAGGAAGAAACGGTCGAAGAAAAAATCAAAAAGCTTAAAAATCAACTTTCTAAGGCCATTGAGGCAGAAGAATTTGAAAAGGCAGCCGAGCTTAGAGATGAAATAAGAGGATTAGAGGGGGAAAAGGGCAATGCGTAATTGGTATGAAACAATAGATTCGGAAAATCCCTTGGTTATAAGTTCTCGCATTCGTTTGGCTAGAAATATAAAGGGCATCCCTTTCCCTAAAAGAATGAACGACGTTCAAAAAAACGAAACTCTTGAAACCATAAAAAAACTTTTAGACGGAGTTTTTGTTGAGGGGGTAGGCGTTTTAAAATATATAAATATGGATGACGTGCCAAAGGAAGAAGTTTTTGCCATGGTGGAGCGTCATATAATCAGCCCTGATTTCGCTAAAAAGGAGGGTCCCAAGGGCATTGTTATAAGCGAAAATGAAACGGTAAGTATAATGCTTTTGGAGGAGGACCATATAAGAATTCAAGTTTTGAAAGGCGGACTTAGATTAGTAGAGGCATATGAAATCAGTAAAAAAATAGAAAATATTTTAGCCTGTGGTCTTACCATCGCCTTTGATGATCAGTTAGGTTATCTTACTGAGTGTCCAACTAATTTGGGAACGGGACTTAGAGCATCGGTTATGCTTCATCTCCCCATTTTAGAGGGTAGCGGAAATCTTTCGCCGCTGGCCGAATCGGTTTCTAAAATAGGTCTTACTGTTAGGGGAATGTACGGCGAGGGCAGTCGGTCCCATGCGGCACTTTACCAACTTTCTAATCAGGTAACTCTTGGAATTTCTGAGCAGACCGCCATAGAAAATCTAAGTGCCATTGCTACCCAAATAGTTCAAAAGGAACTTACCCTGCGTGAGGGATTGGATAAAAAAACCTTGGAGGATTCGGTGTATCGTGCACTTGGAACCTTAAAATATGCCAGAGTTCTTACGAGTGAAGAAATGATGAATTTACTTTCTAGTGTTAAACTTGGCACAGAGATGGGCATACTTGAGAATATAGACCCCACTCTGCCAATGGCTTTGCTTATTGAGGCGCAGCCCTTTACTCTGCAAAAAACTAATGGTAGAATGACCCCCGCTGACCGAGATTTTCTCAGGGCAACAATTATTCGCAAGAGGCTGGAGAACAAGGGGTAATAACTTCCAATTAAAGAGAGGAGTTTTTTATGAAATACAATTTTAATGGATTTACCGGTATGGGTAATGAGGCTATAAATAACGCTATTTTATCAGCAGAGCGTTTTGGTCACACCTATGTTGGAAGCGAGCACTTGCTTATTGGAATTTTAATGGCTGACAGAAGTGTTGCGGCTGCCATTTTAAAAGAAAGCAACGTAACCGTTCATGACGTCGAGCGGCTTATTATGAAAACGGCGGGTAGAGGAATACCTACTAAATTATCTCCCGAACACTTAACACCAAAAGCAAAAAGAATTTTAGAAAATGCTATAACCATTGCTACACAGATGGGTAATGATTTAGTTGGCACAGAGCATATTTTGGTTCAAATTTTAAATGAGGGTGATAATTACGCAGTTCGCTTTTTAAATGAACTCGGGGTAAATACCGCCAAACTAACTTTAAATTCTGAGGAGTATGTATCGGGAGATTCAGATTATGCCGATGAAACTTCAAAACAATTCTCACAGCCCCCATCAAGGGATAAAGCCAAGCAAAAGAGTGCCACAAAAACCTTGGATAAATTCGGTCACAATTTAACAGAAGACGCCAAGAACAATAAATTGGATCCCGTAATTGGCAGAGCAGATGAAATTGAAAGAGTAATTCAAATACTTTGCCGCCGTACAAAAAATAACCCTTGCCTTATAGGCGAGCCGGGTGTTGGTAAAACTGCAGTTGTAGAGGGGCTTGCTCAACGAATTGCAGAGGGAAATGCTCCCGATATTCTTAAAAATAAAAGAGTGGTAACCTTAGACCTTACAGGTATGGTTGCGGGTACCAAGTATCGTGGCGATTTTGAGGAACGCATTAAAAATATAATTGATGAGGTTATAAAAAGCGACGATGTTATTTTGTTTATTGACGAGGTACACACCATAATCGGTACTGGTTCGTCAGAGGGCTCTACCGATGCTGCAAATATTCTAAAACCATCCTTGGCCAGAGGCGATTTGCAGGTAATAGGAGCAACTACCCTTTCGGAGTACAGAAAGAATATCGAAAAGGATTCTGCTCTTGAAAGGCGATTTCAACCCGTTACGGTAGGCGAGCCAAATGAGGAGGATGCAGTTGCCATTATAAAGGGGCTGCGTGAGCGTTACGAGGCACATCATAAGGTTAAATTCACAAATGAGGCGGTTGTTGCAGCGGTTAAACTGTCCTCCCGTTACATCACCGACCGTTATCTGCCCGATAAAGCCATTGATCTTATTGATGAAGCAGGTTCAAGAGTTCGTCTTGCAACCTCTGCCGAGCCTGAGGAAATCAGGGAACTTGAGGAAGAAATCAACAAACTCAGTCAAGAAAAAAATTTTTTCATTTCCTCTCAAAATTTCGAAAAGGCGGCAGAATTGAGGGATAAAGAAAAAGAACTTACCGAAAAATTACAGGTAAAAAAAGAAAAATGGCAGGAGGAAAGTGGAAACTATACAGGAACTGTCACCGAAAAAGAAATTGCCGATATCGTGTCAAATTGGACAGGGATTCCTATAGGACAGTTAACCGAGGAGGAAAGCGAGCGACTGCTTAAAATGGAGGATATTCTCCACAGTCGTATAGTCGGTCAAGATGAGGCAGTAACTGCGGTTTCCAAAGCAATTCGTCGTGGTAGAGTAGGCCTTAAAGATCCCAAGCGACCAACAGGCTCCTTTATTTTCTTAGGTCCTACCGGAGTGGGTAAAACGGAGCTTTGCAAAGCCTTAGCCGAGGCTATGTTTGGTAGCGAGGATGCCATTATAAGGCTTGATATGTCGGAATATATGGAAAAGCATACGGTATCGCGAATTGTTGGTTCACCTCCCGGATACGTAGGTTTTGAGGAGGGCGGACAGCTTACCGAAAAGGTGCGTAGAAAACCTTATTCGGTGGTGCTTTTTGATGAAATTGAAAAGGCACATCCCGACGTATTTAATATTCTTCTTCAAATTTTAGAGGATGGAATGCTCACCGATTCTCAGGGCAGAAAGGTAGATTTTAAAAATACCGTAGTTATAATGACCTCCAACATCGGTGCCAGACTTATTACCGATAAGAAAACTGCCTTTGGATTTACTACTGCCGACAATCCAGATGAGGCTTTGGAAACCAATATTAAAGAGCAGGTTTTAGAGGAACTTAAAAAGCATTTTAAACCCGAATTTTTAAACCGTGTAGATGATACTATTGTCTTTAGTAAATTAGGTTTTGAGGATATTAAAAAGATAGCCGCAAATATGCTTTTAAACCTTAAAAAACGCCTTGATGCCCTTGAGGTTGAAATTGAGTTTGACGGTTCTTCTATAGATGCTATTGCGGAGGTTGGATTTGATAAGGTTTACGGTGCCCGTCCACTGAGACGTGCAATTCAGTCTAAAATTGAAGACGCGCTGAGCGAAAAGCTTTTAGAGGGAAGTGTTAAAAGAGGGGATAAAATCCTTTGTGCTTATAACGGTACCGAATTTGCTTTTGAAAAATTATAAAACGGTTATTAAAGTCTTGCAGAGAAAAAACTGCAGCGGAGAACAAAACTTCCGCTGCAGTTTTTAAGTTTTAATTTTATGCTTTTTTGCGTTTAAATGCATGACTCCAGGTTTTGGGATTTATTAAAACAAGCATAGGTAGTATTTCAAGGCGGCCTGCTATCATATCAAAACAGAAAACCAGTTTTGAAAAATCTGAAAACTCTGAAAAATTACCGGCGGGACCAACCTTGCCAAGGCCGGGGCCTATGTTATTTATTGTTGCCGATATGGCGGTGAAGTTGGTTTCAAAATCGAAATTATCAAGGGAAATAAGCAGTAATGAAATCCCAAAAACTCCTATAAATGAAAGGATATAAATGTTTATTGAGCGTACAACCGAATGTTCTATAACCTTACCCTCTGCACGCACGCGTTTTACTGCACGCGGGTGAATTATTCTTGCAAGCTCATCCCTTACGGTTTTGGAAACAATAGTAATTCTTGAAACTTTCAGTCCGCCACCCGTACTTCCTGCACAGGCGCCAATGAACATTAAAAATACTAGTATGGTTAGTGCAAACTGTGGGTATACGCTGTAATCGTAGGTGGCGTATCCCGTTGTTGTAATTATGGAACTAACGTGGAAAAGGGCTGTTCTAAAGGCTTCCTCTAAGGTTGGGAATAGGTATTTTGTGTTGATGGTTATTAGGGCTACGGCAATAACAATTATGGCAATGTACCAACGGGCTTCCTCTACACGCAAGGCTTGTTTTAAATGCTTTCTTACAAGAAGAATGTAAACATTAAAGTTTAAGCCAAACATAATCATAAAAATTGATACAACGTAGTGTACGTATGGGGAATATTCCGCAAGCCCCGAATTTTTAACTGAAAATCCTCCTGTACCTGCTGTACCCATGGAAAGGGTAACAGAATCAAAAATAGGGGTATCGCCAATTATAAGTAATATTATTTGAAGTGCCGTCATAGCGGTGTAAATAATATAAAGCATTATAGAGGCATCTTTGATTTTTGGAAATACCTTGTCAACCTGGGGGCCGGGGCTTTCTGCACGCATAAGATGCATTGTGGCACCGCTTGCAATGGGCAGAACCGAAAGAATAAAAACAAGTATTCCCATACCGCCTATCCAATGGGAAAAGCTACGCCAGAACAGTGATGCGTGTGATAATGCCTCAACGTTGGTTAAAATGCTTGAACCGGTAGTAGTAAATCCCGAAACTATTTCAAAAAGAGCATCTATAAAGCGGGGAATATCTTTGCTTAAAACGAATGGCAGGGAGCCAAAAATACTTAAAAAAATCCAAACTAATGGCACCGAAACGAAGGCTTCTTTTGCATAAAACATTTGATTCTTAGGTCTTTTGATGGTAAGCAACAAACCAACTAAAAAGGTAACAATCGCCATTATTAAAAAGCTAAGATACGCACCCTCACTATAATAAACGCCAATTAAGGTGGGTATAAGCATTAAAAGGCCTTCTATTTTAAGTGCGAAACCAACAATGTAAATAATAATAGAAAAATTCATAGTTACTTTAGTATATCTCCTACGTCATTTAGTTTTTTATGGCTTGTAACAACTATAATGCGGTCGCCTGCGGTAATAACGCTTTCACCGTTAGGTAGTATGAATTTGTTATTGTGAATAATTCCGCAAATAACAAGATCATCTTTAAGCTCCATTTGTTGTAGGGGTATACCTATTACAGGGGCGTTTTCTCCTATTTTAAACTCAAGGGCTTCAACCTTATCCTCAACCAGTTTGTAAAGATTTTCAACGTTGTTGCCCATTGCGTTTTGTTTAGTGCGAACGTATTGTAAAATAAGTTCGGTTGTAATGTCGCAGGGGTAAATTACTGTGTCTAAATCTAATTTGGTAATAAGCTCATTGAAGGAGTTGCGGTCGATTTTTGTTATTATTTTTGCATCAATCACTTCTTTTGCGTAAAGGGATAGCAAAACGTTTTCTTCGTCGATTCCCGTAAGGGTGATAAACGCACCGGTGCTTTCAAGACCCTCTTCAAAAAGAAGATTTTTATCAGATGCATCACCTAAAATTACAAGTGCACCGGGTAGTTTTTCGGCAAGCTCATTCGCTCTGGCTTCATTTTGTTCAATTATTTTAACAGATATACCAACGTCTAAAAGCTGGCGGGCAAGGTAGTAGGCGATAGTTCCGCCGCCTGCAATCATAACGTCTTTTATTCGGCGAGTGCCAATTCCGATTCTTTTAAAAAAGCTGCGCTCTTTTTGGGGCGAGGTGATAATAGACGCCTTGTCACCGCTTTTAAGTTCAAAATTACCGGATGGAATAAAAATTTCTCCGTTACGCTCTATTGAGCAAAAAAGTATTTCATTTTCTATTTTACTGCGTACGTAAATAAGATTTTTGCCGTTAAGTAAAGAGTCCTCGGTAATTCTAAAGGTTAAAAGTTCAACCTTACCTTTGGCAAATGGGTTAATGTCAATAGCCGATGGAAAACGGATGATTCGAGCAATTTCGGTGGCTGCTGCAAGCTCGGGATTTATTATAAGGGAAAGACCGATTTGCTCTTTTATAAAGTTCATTTCGGTTAAATAAATGGGATTACGAACTCTGGCTATGGTGGAGCATTTGCTTTTTTTCTTTGCAAAAAGTGAGCATAGCAAATTTTGCTCATCCGAGCCGGTCACGGAAATCAAAACGTCGGCATCCTCAAGCCCTGCATCCAACAAGGCGTTGTAGTTCATACCATCGCCGTTAATTCCCATAATATCATTACGGTTACAAATCGCTCTCAAGCGGTCGGGGTTGTAATCAACTACCGTAACGTCGTGACCTTCATCAGTAAGAGAGGTTATAAGGCTTGTACCTGTTTTTCCGCATCCAACAACAATAATTTTCATATACGCATTAGTCCTTTTAAAAAAAGTTGAAATAAAGGGGGTAAAAATAAAAACTTTATTATGTTTTTCAGTTACTGATTATTATAACACATTTGATTAGTATATATCAAGTATTAAAATAATCTTAAAATTTATTTAAGTATTGAAACAAAAAATACTTGAAGTGTTAATATTTAAGTGGTATAATTAAGTTTAAATTGTAATAAAGAGGTGTGACTATGGCAGGCGAAAATTTAGTTAGGCCAAAAGGTATTAAGGCGAAAGTAGAAAATTTTTGGTATCATTATAAGTTTCACACCATAGCAGCTTTGTTAGCCTTTTGTGCCCTTGCTGTGTTTGTTGTACAGTGCAGCACAAAACCGGAGTATGATTATAAAATCGTTGTTGCTACCCGTTCGATGACTTTGTCCACCCTTCAAATTGAGGGAATTGAGAAGGAACTTAAACAGTATGGTGAAGATTTAAACGGGGATGGGGAGGTCAATCTGCTTCTTGTGGATTGCACCTTAGATAATAATTTTTCCGATCATCAAAGTTTTCTTGCAAAACAGCAAAAATTACAGGTGTTGTTGATGAGTGACGTAGAAGCAACCTTGTTTTTAACCGATACTAAATGTCTTGAATGGATTGATGGATTAAACTCTCAAACACAGTTTATAGCCAATACAGGCCTGCCGCATAATGATGGCAGAGGATTTTTGGTAAGTGATACTCACATTATAAAAAACCCCGCAAAAAGTGCAAACTATGAGCCTAATCTTAAATGGCCCAAAGATTTATCGATCTGTCGTCGTAAAATAGAAGGCACTGTTTTTGAGGAAAAAGAGGGAGCCGAAAAAAATATAAATGCCGCTGATGCATTTATTCAGAGGATAATTAAAGCAAATACAAAGTAAGACAAATCAACCGAAAGGATAGATAAAAAATGTCAGGACATTCCAAATGGAGTACTATCAAACGCAAAAAAGAAAAAACAGACCAACAACGTGCTAAGGTTTTTACCAAAATCGGCAGAGAACTTGCGGTAGTTGTTAAAAACGGCGGTCCGGACCCCAACGTTAACAGTAAGCTTAAAGACGTTATTGCTAAAGCTAAAGCTGCTAACGTTCCCAATGATAATATCGATCGTATTATCAAAAAGGCCGCAGGTGAAACAGGCGGCAACAACTACGAGGATATAGTTTATGAAGGCTATGGTCCTTGCGGCGTAGCCGTTATTGTGCAGGCACTTACCGATAATCGTAATCGTACGGCAGGTGACCTCCGCCACTATTTTGATAAATTCGGCGGCAATATGGGGCAACCCGGATCAGTTACCTTTATGTTTAATCGTCAAGGTGTTATAACTATCGATTCTGAGGGACTTGATGAAGATACAGTTATGGAAGCAGCCTTAGAAGCAGGTGCAGAAGATTTTAGTGCAGAGGATGGAGTTTATGAAATCGTTACCGCTCCCAACGATTTGGGTGCAGTGCGTGACGCTTTAGAGGCGGCAGGTTATAGTTTCCTTTCTGCTGAGGTTGCCTACGTACCCAGTACTACCACCGCACTTACTAATCCCGATGACATCACTAAAATGGAAAAACTTATTGATACTTTAGAAGAAAATGATGACGTTCAGGATATTTGGCACAACTGGGAAATGCCGGAAGAATAATTAAATTTTAATAATGTAAATCCATTAGGAAAAAAGAAGTGGAAGAAGTTTCGGTTTTTGAAATTTCTTCCGCTTTTT
>JAZSJA010000146.1:0-4464 GCA_045534095.1 Acutalibacteraceae bacterium
CAAAGAATACTCAGTATGCGAGGACTACCCCGATTATATTTTGGACACCATAACCGAGATGCTGAAAATAACCGGCTCCCCCATTTTTAATGATTGTGGTGTTTTACAAAAAGGCACTATAATCAGGCATTTAATGCTACCGAGCCAGATTTCTGATACCATTAAAATTATGAACAAGGTTAAAGAAAATTTTGATGACACAGTGCTTTTTTCCCTTATGCGACAGTACACCCCAATGGGAGATAATCTACCCGATGAATTAAATCGTACCATAAACAACTTGGAATATTCCCTGGCGACAGAAGAATTTGAGACGTTGGGTCTGGAGGGATTTGTGCAAGAGGAAAAATCGGTAGGAACCGACAAAATACCTGATTTTAATCTTTAAGGTTATAACAAAGAATCCTGATTGCAAAAGGGGTTCTTTGTTATTTTATTGTCGAACTTTTACAAAAATTTCAATTTTAAACACAAAAAAATAATAAAAAAACCAAAAAACAGGTTGTTTTAAAATACAAAATATGGTATTATTTTTGTGTGTTTTTTTAGTTTAATACAGATAGGAAGTTTTTTATGAATATAATTGTGTGCATTAAACAAGTCCCCGGTACTTCCAACGTGAAGGTTGACCCCGTTACCGGCGTGCTTATTCGTGATGGTGTTGAAAGCAAAATGAATCCTTATGACTTATTTGCTTTAGAAACCGCACTTAAACTAAAAGAGGAAAACGGTGGTAGTGTAACGGTTATTACTATGGGCCCTCCCGCCGCCAAAGAGGTGCTTATGGAGGCTATTTATATGGGTGCCGACAGCGGTGTTTTGGTGAGTGACCGCCGTTTTGCAGGTGCCGACGTTCTTGCGACCTCTCGCACTCTTTCCTCAGCCATTGTTGCAAGTGGCAATTTTGACCTGATACTTTGCGGAAAACAAACCACCGACGGAGATACCGCTCAGGTTGGTGCCGAAATTGCAGAATATATGGGACTCCCTCATTTTGCAAACGTTAAATCCATCTCGATTAAAAACGAAAAAGAAATAACGGTTATAAGTGAGCTTGGTGCCACAATACAAACCGCCGATGCTACCCTACCTATAATTTGTTGCACCGATGCGGATATTAACACACCCCGACTCCCCTCCTACAAACGCAAATGCCAATCTAAAAACAACGATGACCTTATTACTGTTTTATCACTTGATGATTTTAAGGATAACGACCCCAATAATTACGGTCTTGCCGGCTCGCCCACTCAGGTAGAACGTATTTTCCCTCCTGAGAAAAATACAAATCGCGAATTCTTTGAGGGTGAAGACGTCGATGCTAAGTTTTTTGAAATTCTTAAAACTAAAAAATTCATTTAAGGAAAGGGGAAAGAAAAAATGCCTGAACTCAAAATAAATCAAGAAAAGGTTACAGATCAAGCAGCGAAAAATCTTGTCTCCCTCTGCCCCTTTTCTGCCATTAGTTATGAAGATAATAAGTTAAGCATAAATTCCGCCTGCAAAATGTGTAAGCTTTGCGTTAAAAAAGGTCCTGCGGGAGTTATGGAATTTATAGAAGATTCGTCCGACCCAACTATAAATAAAGACGATTGGAAAGGTGTTGCAGTTTTTGCTGATTGCGAACAAGGCGTTTTGCACCCTGTAACCTTTGAACTTTTAGGTAAAGCAAAAGAACTTGCATCGGTTATAAACCACCCTGTTTTTGCCATTTTAATTGGCAAAAACACAGATGATAACGCTAAGACCCTTTTAAGCTATGGCGCCGACAAGGTTTTTGTTTATGACGATGAAATTTTTAGCGAATTTTCCATAACTACATACGCAAACGCATTTGCCGATTTTATTGAGAAAATAAAACCTTCCTCGGTTTTGGTTGGTGCAACTAATATGGGCAGAAGTTTGGCACCACGTGTTGCCGCCAGATTCAAAACCGGTCTTACTGCCGATTGTACGGTTTTAGAAATGCGTGAAAACACCGATTTAGTTCAAATCCGCCCCGCTTTTGGCGGTAATATTATGGCACAAATTCTCTCGCCCAAAACTCGTCCGCAATTTTGCACCGTTAGATACAAGATTTTCTCTGCTCCTAAAAAGGATGAAAATCCTAAAGGCGTTATTGAAAATATGAAGGTTGATAAAAGTTGGGAAGATAAACGCGTTTCCATAACAAATACAGTTATTAAACCTAAGGTTACCGATCTTTCTGAAGCGGATATAATTGTAGCGGTTGGTCGCGGCTTTAAATCCCCGGCCGATTTAGAGCTTGCAAAAGAACTTGCCGATATTTTAGGCGGCACCCTCGCCTGCACACGCCCCTTAGTAGAAAACGGTTGGATGGACGCAAGTAAACAAATTGGACTTAGCGGTAAAACTGTTAAACCAAAACTCATAATAACCCTTGGAATTTCGGGTTCGGTGCAATTCGCCGCAGGTATGAAAAGTTCAGACTTAATTATTGCAGTTAACAATGATAAAAACGCCTCAATTTTTGATGTTGCACACTACTGCATAGTTGGTGATCTTTACGAAATTTTACCTAAGCTTATTGAAAAAGCAAAGGAGGCAAAATAATATGTATAAAAAGGTTGATTCAACTGATATTGAATATTTAAAATCCCTTATTCCTCCCGAAAGAATCCTTATCGGGGAGGAAATTAGTGAAGATTTTCACCATGATGAACTTGGCGGTACCGAGCACGCTCCCGAGGTTTTAATCTACGTAACCTCAACGGAGGAAACCTCCGCTGTAATGAAGTATGCATACAACAATAATATCCCCGTAACAGCCCGCGGTTCAGGTACGGGACTTGTAGGCTCCTCAGTTGCTATTCACGGTGGTATTATGCTCTGCACAACTATGATGAACCATATTTTAGAGCTTGATACCGAAAACCTGACCGTGACGGTTGAACCCGGTGTATTACTAATGGAGCTTTCGGAATTTTGCGAACAAAACGATTTATTTTACCCTCCCGATCCCGGTGAAAAATCTGCAACAATAGGCGGTAATATCTCCACTAATGCCGGAGGTATGCGTGCTGTGAAATATGGCGTTACAAGAGATTACGTACGTGGCCTTACCGTTGTTTTGCCAAATGGTGAGATTGAAGAGCTTGGCGGTAAGGTAGTTAAAAATAGTTCGGGATACAGCCTTTTAAACCTTATTGTGGGGTCAGAAGGTACCCTTGCTATCATCACCAAAGCGGTACTGAAGCTCATTCCCCTACCCACAAAATCTGTAAGTCTGTTGCTTCCCTTTGAAACTATGGAAGCCGCACTTGCTACGGTACCCAAAATTATAACCTCAAAAGCTAATCCGACTGCCATTGAATATATGTCTAAAGAAACTATTTTATTTGCAGAGGACTACCTTTCAAAAAAATTCCCCGACACAAAATACGAAGCATATTTGCTTTTGACCTTTGACGGAAATCATCCGGAATGGATTGAAGCAGAATACTCAAAGGTTGCTGATATTTGTATTGAAAACGGGGCGATCGATGCATATTTTATTGATACTGATGAACGCAAAAAATCGGTTTGGTCGGCTCGTGGCGCCTTTTTGGAAGCCATTAAAGCCTCCACCGACGAAATGGACGAATGTGATGTAGTAGTGCCTCGCAATCGCATCGCGGATTATATTCTTTTCACCCACGATCTGGCAAAGAAATATAATATTAGAATCCCAAGTTTTGGACATGCAGGTGACGGAAATCTGCACATTTACATTTGTCGCGACGGACTTGAAAAAGACGTTTGGGAAGAGAAACTTTCAGCTATTTTTGATGATATGTACAAAAAGGCTGAAGAATTTGGCGGTCAGGTTTCAGGCGAACACGGAATTGGCTTTGCCAAAAAAGGCTATCTTAAAAATCAGTTAGGCGAAACCCAAATGCAAATAATGCAGGGTATAAAAGCCGCATTCGACCCCAAAAATATTTTAAATCCAGACAAAATTTGCAGATAAGCTTTATATTAACAACAGAGCCACCCACAAAAAGGGTGGCTCTGTTACTATTATTAAACAAATTAAACTTTAATTGTTTTACTCATATGAAGTGAATAAATATAACATTCGCTAACAGGCAGACCGAACATTTTTTCAGCCGCTACCGAATAGGTTTTAAGCTGCTCTGCATAATGGTTTAACAAAAACGCTTCGTCATTGGTTCTGTCAGTTTTAAAATCTATAATAACTATATGGTCATCTTCAATAAACATACAGTCAACCGCACCCTGAACAATTACGGTCTGCTCCCCTGCCATTTTTGAAAGTTCAGGATAAATATCTTTAGCCTTTACATCCAGCATAAAGCGTTGCTCACGATAAAATTCATCAGAATTTAAAATTCTGCGGAACAAATCGGAGCTTGTGAATTTTTCCACCCTTTGAAGGTCAATAACATCAGCTTCAGCACGAGTTATATACTCATATTCATAAAGTCTTTCGATCTCACTCTC
>JAZSJA010000106.1:0-12102 GCA_045534095.1 Acutalibacteraceae bacterium
CTTTGGACTTCGGTTGTAAGAGGTGAAGAAAAATATCTATATTGTTTTAAGGATATTGCAGATATAAAACTGGTTACTTTTCACTGCTATGAACCTTGTTTATTTAAAAATATTATTATTGATTTGCTTAAAGATTTGCCCAAAGATGCCGATAACTACAATTACGTTATGGAGGCAAAAAAATCTTTGGAAAGATTTTATTCAATAGATGCTGAACTGATTCCTGAAAATTCTCTAATTAGTGAGTTTATCCCTAAAAAATAAATTTTGTTTTAACTGAGAGTGAATTATGAAAACTACTGATTATAAAAAACTATATGATAAAATCTTTAAAATAATGGGGGATTTAACCCCTCTTAATGTTGATTGCGGTCTTTTGTGTGACTCTGCTTGTTGCAAGGGCGATGACTCTACAGGTATGTTGCTTTTTCCTCACGAAGAAAGCGATTTGTTTATAAAGAAAAATGAGCTAGGTCAAGATATGGTAGTGTGTAACGGAAAATGCGATAGGACAAAAAGGCCTTTGGCTTGCAGAATTTTTCCGTTTTTTCCAACCGTTGATGAAAAGGGCAAAATTTTTGTTGAAAAGGATTATCGTGCTGCAAGACTTTGTCCATTGCTCGAGCATAGTGAAGAAATAGTTTTTGATCCTAAATTTTTTAAAGCATTAAAAAAGGTTGGTAAACTACTCGCTAAGGATGCCGAATGTATTGAGTTTTTACGCTCAACTACCGAAGAAATAGATACATATTATGATTTTTTAAGATAAAAGGTCATAAAACAGCCCTTGGGAAATATTTTCCCAAGGGTTAACTTATATTACTATTCTTCCTGAATGCAAATTTTGGTAGTGCCGTTTGAGTTTAGGTAAACACTCATATCTCCACCGTCCATATTTTCTGTCCAAAAATCTACACGCCATATTTTTGTTTCATTATCAAAACATACCGCCGTTTTGTTATATGAAATGGTTAGTTCATTTTTTGCAAGCTTTAGTGCATCTTTTGCAGATTTAATTTCGCTTTCTGTTGTGTTTTTAAAACCATCTCTTTGAATTCCAATTTCTCCGTCTATCCAATAAGAAGAATCTGCCCAATAAGAAAATTCTCCAACCACTATATCATCTTCGTTGTTCATATTATTTTCACTTTCTTTATGATATGAGAATTTGGTTGATGAGAGTTCGTTTTTATTTTCTTGTTTAATCTTACTACAACAACAGAGTGAAAATAAAATCGTTAACAACAAGCTAATTATCAAAATCTTTTTCATTAAATATGCCGTCCTTTTAATGGTTTTATTCGTCGAAAAGGGGGGTGGATAGATATCTGTCTCCGGTGTCTGGAAGTAATACAACAATGTTTTTGCCGACGTTTTCAGGCCTTTTAGCTAATTCTATTGCGGCGAATAGTGCTGCACCTGAGGAAATTCCAACCAAAACACCCTCTTTTTTCCCTATCAATCTAGTCGCTTCAAAAGCGTTTTCTGTCGTGGCGGTAAAAATCTCATCGTAAATTTTTGTGTTTAATATGTCGGGTATAAAGCCTGCACCAATTCCTTGGATTTTATGAGCACCCGAAGTCCCTTTAGATAATACGGGGGAGTCATAGGGTTCAACTGCAACAATTTTAATATTTTTGTTTTTCTCTTTTAAATATTCACCGGTGCCCGTAATTGTGCCGCCTGTTCCAACTCCGGCTACAAAAACATCTACCTTACCATCTAAAGCGGTATATATTTCGGGGCCTGTTGTATTATAATGGGCTCTGGCGTTTGCAAGGTTTGTAAATTGTCTGGGAATAAAACTGTTGGGAATGGTATCGGCTAGTTCTAATGCTTTTTCAATAGCACCGTTCATACCTTTTTTGCCATCAGTTAAAACTAGCTCCGCACCATAAGCGGACATAAGTTTTCTCCTCTCAATGGACATAGAATCAGGCATAACTATTATAGTTCGATAACCTCTTGCGGCGGCAATAAGGGCAAGACCAATGCCCGTATTGCCCGACGTAGGCTCTATGATTACTGAATCAGGTTTTAAAGTGCCTTTGTTTTCTGCATCGTTTATCATTTCAAGTGCGGCTCTATCTTTTACCGAACCGCCCGGATTTAAAAACTCTATTTTGGCAAATAATTTTGCCGTTAAATTTAATTCTTTTTCAATATTGCAAAGCTCCAAAAGTGGGGTGTTGCCAATTAACTGCTCCACCGAAGAAAAAAACTTCATTTTCTAACATCTCCTCAAATTTAAGTATACCATTATAAATTGATAGTGTCAACAAAAGTGCAAATTTTGTTTTTTTGATTTTTTTTATTGAATAAATATAGTTTGTGTGATATAATGTAAAAAAATTCTTTATGAGGTGCTTTATGAAAATTTTAAAAGACATTGCATACGGTCCTAAAACCGAGAGAGATCATTTGTTAGACATTTATTTACCTGAAAATGTAGAGAATTTTGCTACTTTTGTTTATTTCCATGGCGGCGGTATTGTTAATGGATGTAAAGATGGCGGATATGCTTTTGTTAAAACTTTAGTGGATGCCGGTTGTGCCGTTGTACAGGCTAACTACACCCTTTACCCCGAAGCTTCCTATCCCGATTTTTTAAATGACGCAGCAAGATGCGTAGCCTATGTTATCGATCATATCGCTGAATATGGTGGAAATAAAGAAAAAGTTTTTGTAGGCGGAAGCTCTGCAGGTGGTTATATCACTATGATGATTGCTTTTGACGATATGTACCTTTCAAAATACAAAAAACGACCAAATCATATTGCCGGTTGGGTTTTTGATGCAGGTCAGCCCACCGCCCATTTTAACGTCCTTAAAGAAAGAGGCATTGATACTCGTGCGATTATTGTAGATAGATCAGCACCTCTTTATCACATTCGCAATTATGATGGTCTTAAACCTATGATATTCTTTTCCTCTGAATACGATATTCCCGGTCGTTTGGATCAAATTAAACTTATGATTACTACCTTGAAAATATTTGGCTATCCTGAGGAGAATATTGTTTTTGAATATATGGAAGGATATAGTCATTGTAAATATACCGGTCAACAGGTATTTGCTGACAAGGTTTTGACATTTTTCGAGGAGAAAATAAAATAATGAAAAAAGCAATACCCTTTGTTTTAATTACAGCGTTATGTTTTGCGACGTTAGAGCCTGTAAGTGGCGAAGTAGCTGCTAATATTCATCCTGCCGCAATGACTGCAATACGTTTTATAATTGGTGGTATTATACTTTTACCATTTGCGATTATTGCTATAAAAAAACATAGTATGACTATTTCGGCAAAAACCATTTTTAATTTATTTTTACTTAGTATTTTGTTAATTGGTGCTAGTATGGTGCCTCTTCAATATGCGGTTTTAGAGGCGAAAAAAGCAGGATTATCCACAGCGGTTGTGGCAATAATTTTTTGTTGTAATTCTGTTTTTACCGCAATTTTTTCTTCGATTATTCTTAAAGAAAAAATTTCTCTTTTAAGCTGGTTAGGTATTGCTTTATGCCTTGTAGGAATTATCATTTCATCTAATATCACCTCAGGCGTAGGCGTTTTAAGTGTGGGCTTAGCACTTTTATCAGCAATTACAATGGGGCTTTATACTGTCATTAGCAAAAAGTTCATTAAATCGGTGCCCGGTGTTGTGCAAAACTCTTTTTCATTTATTATGGGCGGAGTTGGTTTAGCTTTAGTTCTGTTGATTAGCGGAAATTCAATTTTACCTACAGTAAATGATACTTTAAATTGGGGTACCCTGTTGTACTTAGGTGTTGTTGTTACAGGAATTGGTTACGCCGCCTTCTTTAAAGCTATCGAATATGGCTCAGCTACTGTTGCGTCTTCTGCTTTTTTAATCAAACCAATTCTCGCACCTTTTGCCGCTCTGTTAGTAACCTATATTTTTAAAAATAGAATTGAAACAATAGGTTGGTACGTGTGGGTTGCTATTCCTTTAGTTTTTGCAGGTTCTGTTTTAATGATGAAAGCTAAATCTAAATAATATGTTTAAAAGCGGTCTTTTTTAAGGCCGCTTAATTTTATAAAAATAAAATCACACTTTTTAAGGTGAAGCGTATAATGTACTGAAGGGCGGTGGTCAAATGCGTAGACGTAACCAAAAATCGCCGGTATACATAATCGCATTCGGTGTTGGACTTATAGTTGCATTTTTTTGTCCTTTAAAGGTTATAGTGCTTGTTTTGGCTATTGCTATGATTTATATGGGCATTTGTTGTATGAAATGCTAATTTTGGAGGGGTATATGCATGAAAATTGTAGTTGTAAAAAGTCCAAAACTCATAAGTGGTTTTTTAAGAATGATTTTTAAAATTAAAAAGTAAATTCAAAGTAAAAAGGTCACCAAAAGGTGGCCTTTTTTGTTGATTTTTAAATACTAATATGATATAATAACAAAAATTCAGGATATAATGGAAGTGATTTGTTTGACAGATTTATATATAATTAGGCATTGCGAAGCCGTAGGTAATCGAGATCGAACCTTTCAGGGTATATCAGATTGCGATATTACAGATTTAGGCAGAAAACAACTTGAGTGCGTTGCTGAGAGATTTAAAAAAATCACACCTGATGCTATCTATTCCAGCCCGCTGAAGCGTGCTTATCTTACTGCTGAAGCAGCAAATAAATATCATGGAGTTTCCATAACTAAGGTTGATGACCTTATTGAAATAGACGGCGGTGAAATTGAAGGGATTTCTTGGGTGGATTTCCCCGAAACACGCCCTGAACTTGAATACGCTTGGAGTTTTGAACCTCATAAATTTCATCCAAAGGGTGGGGAGCCTATGTGGAGCGTTTATGAACGCTCATGGAAAGCGGTTAAAAGAATAGTTGCCGAAAACGGTGATAAAACCGTTTTTCTAGCCTCTCACGGATGCACGATTCGAAATATTATTTGCAACGCATTGGGACGCAAAATCGAGCAACTCAACACCGTTAATTGGGCAGATAATACAGGAGTTTTCCATCTTAGATTTAATGACCCGGACAGCCTTCCTGAAATACTTCTTTTTAATGATGTTTCTCATCTGCCCGAGGATTGCTTGCCTGAGAGAAGCCGTATTAAAAGTATGTTTGCGACTAAACCGGTTATTAAACCGATAAGCGAGGAAAAATAAATGATAATTATGTCTGTTGATTTAGGTGATGCCCGAACGGGTATTGCCGTTTCGGATAAAGGTGAAGGCTTCGCGTTTCCAAGAACTGTTATAAATGAGTGGAATAAAGATAAACTAATTGAAAAAATTCTTTTGGAAGCCAAAAATTCAGGTGCTGAAAAAATTGTTGTAGGACTTCCCAAAAATATGGATGGGTCTTTAGGTTTTAAGGCACAAGAATGCACCGAGCTTGCAGACAAAATCCGGCAAGGTTTTGACGGAGGCGAGGTTGTAATGTGGGATGAACGATGTACTACTGTATCTGCTCACCATGCCTTAAATGCCACAAATACTCGTGGTAAAAAGCGTAAAGCGGTTGTTGATGCCGTTGCCGCTACAATGATCTTAGAGGATTATTTAAGATCCATAAAGTAGCTGTCTAAAAGAGGGTTTGTGTTATGGGATTTATAAAAAAATTATTAAATAGAATTTTTATTGATGGTCTTAGCGGTATGGCTTTGGGACTGTTTTCAACCTTAATTATTGGTACAATTTTATCTCAAATCGGCGATTTTTTAACCACCTATGTTAACGCTGATGTTGGCAGTTCGGTATCTGCTGTGGGTAAAATTGCTTCTTGCCTTATGGGTGCAGGCATAGGTGCCGGTGTTGCCTATAAGTTTAAGGAATCTACGGCTGTAGTTATTTCTGCTATGACTGCAGGTATGCTTGGTGCATACGCCACTAAGATTTTAGGGGGAACTTTTTTTGTTAATGGGGTTCTTACTTTATCAGGCCCCGGTGAGCCACTAGGAGCTTTTGTTGCGGCTTATGTTGCTATTGAGGTTGGCCATCTTATTTCAGGTAAAACAAAAATCGATATTTTACTTACCCCTTTATGTACAATTTTTTCGGGTGCGATGGTTGGCTTCTTTGTTGGTCCTCCTATTTCTAAAATTACTAATCAACTCGGGGAGCTTATTAACTGGGGTGCTGCTCAGCAACCATTTATCATAGGGATTGTTGTTGCGGTGATAATGGGTATGGTTCTTACTCTTCCTATTAGCTCTGCCGCTATTGGTATAATTCTTGGACTTGACGGAATTGCCGCAGGAGCTGCCACCATCGGTTGTTCCGCCAATATGATTGGTTTTGCTTTTGCGAGCTATCGTGACAATAAATTTGGTGGTGTTCTTGCACAAGGAATCGGTACCAGTATGCTTCAAGTTCCTAATATTGTGAAAAAACCAATAATTTGGTTACCTGCAATACTAACAAGTGCAATTTTGGGTCCTATTTCTACCTGCTTACTTAAAATGACTAATAATCCAACGGGCTCCGGAATGGGCACATGTGGATTTGTTGGACAGATTACAACCTTTCAAACAATGACGGCTGAGGGTGTTTCGTCTTGGATTGTCATTTTAGAAATTATTATCATGCACTTTATTTTACCCGCTTTAATGGCATTTTTCTTTGCAGAAATTATGCGAAAACTTAAATGGATTAAAGATGGCGATATGAAGTTAGATTTAAAAGGAGTTTAAAATTATGGATTTTTCAAAACTTACCGAATATTTAAATGGAATTGATAAAAATTTAATTCCCGACTGCGAAATCGCAGTTTTTAAGGATCACAAGTGTCTATACAGAAACTCTTTTTGCCAAGAAAATTACAACAGCGATGAAGCTGCAAAGGATACATATTTTTTGTTTTCTGCCACAAAGGTTATAACTTGCACTGCCGCTCTTCGTTTGGTTGAAGAAGGCAAATTGGACCTTGACGATGCGGTTTCAAAATATTTGCCCGAATTTGCTGAATTATACGTACGGAATGGTAATGATAAAATTCTTGCTAAAAACACTCTTACGATAAGACATTTGTTTTCTATGCAAGGTGGATTTACCTATTACTTTGGTTATGAGAGCATTCAAAAAGCAATTAAAGAAAGTGATTATAAGGGTTCAACTCGCGAAATTGTAGCATCTATTGCGAAGATGCCATTGGAATTTGAACCGGGCGAGAATTTCCATTATAGTTTATGTCACGATATTCTTGCGGCAGTTGTTGAGATAGTAACAGGCAAAAAATTCTCTGAATATTTAAATGAGATTGTTTTTGCTCCTTTAGGTATGAAAGATACCACCTTTAAAATAACTGATGATATACTTTCAAGAATGAAGCAACAATATTACGTTGATCCTGTAACGTTAACTGCGATACCAAAGAAAGCTGAATGTGCCTACTGTTTTTCTGAAAATTATGAAAGTGGCGGTGCGGGTCTCATTTCTACCATTGAGGACTACACAAAATTTATTGATGCTTTAGCTTGCGGCGAAAGTAAAGATGGCTATAGATTGTTAAAATCGGAAACTGTAGAACTTATGAAAACAAATCAGTTGTGTGAAAACAGTTTGAAAACTTTCAGAACGAATACTGCACAATGTCAGGGATATGGTTATGCTCTTGGCGTAAGAACTATGATGGAGCCTAAAACCGATAACTCATTAAGTCCTGTTGGCGAATTTGGTTGGGATGGTGCCGCAGGTGTCTACTGTTTAATCGATACTGATAATCATTTATCTATTTTCTATGCTCAGCATGTATTAAATTGCAAATATGTTTATACTACTGTGCATAAAGCCGTAAGAAATTTAACTTATAAGGCTTTGGAAAAATAATTTTTGACTTATTTTAGAATAAAAATATTGATTTATATGAGAATTTATAAGAGCATAAAAATATATTTTAGGAAGAGATAATATGAAAAAAGTTTCTTCTTGGAAAGAACTATCACTTCGTGAGAAAATAGGTCAAACAGTGGTTTGTACCTGCGATCCCGACAAACATATAAAAATGTGTGGTTCTACCGAAGAGTTTTTAAAAAAATACCCAATTGGAGGTATTTTTAACAATGGCACATATATTAACGGGCTTGATACAGGTGAGAATGAGGGCTTTAAAGCTTTGGTAGAGGAGTATAACTCTTACCTTGCGGTGCCTATGTTCACCGTTGCAGATAACGGCACCTTTGCTAAAAATAATAATGTTAATATTTCTTGCCAAATGGCGGTTGGTGCTGCCAATGATGAAGAACTTGCATATAAAATCGGTAAGTTTCAGGCTGAAGACTGTAAAAAAACGGGAGTTAATTGGTTGCTTTGGCCTGTATGCGACATCGGTATTTCAAAAAGAAGTCCAATTATTGACGTTCGTTCGGTAGGCTCTGACCCTGATCATGTCACAAAAATGGTCAGCCAAGAGCTTAAGGCTATGAAAGATAATAATGTTATTTCTTGCCTTAAACACTATCCCGGTTCTCCATACGATGAGTGTTTAGATCCTCATTTAACGGTGGTTGACAATAATACTCCCGTAGATTTTTGGATGGCTAATTACGGCAAAATGTATAAGGAGTTGTTTAAAGAAAATGCTCCGGCGATTATGACGGGGCATATGAATCTTGTCAACTATCAAAATGATGAATTCGAAGGTAAAATGCCACCGGCCACATTATCTTATGACCTTACAACAAAATTACTTCGTGAGGAACTTGGTTTCAAAGGAGTGGTTATTACCGACGCCCTTTGTATGGGTGGCTTTGCAGGTGAAAACGCTCTGCAAAATACGGTTAAAAGCTTTCTGGCAGGTAATGACGTTTTGCTTTGGCCAATTTTTGAATACATAGATGAAATGGAAAGACTTATACTTTCGGGCGAAGTAAAAGAAGAGGTTTTGGATGCTGCAGTTGAGCGTATATGGAATCTTAAAGCCGAATACGGTATTTTAGATAGAGCCCAAAATTCTTCAAATAAAACAAAAGATTTTTTTGTGGGAATTGCGAAGGAACTTGCAGAAAAAAGCCTTACTTTAATAAATAATGAAAGAAATCTTGTTCCTTTTGATGAAAATAAAATCAAAAAGGTACTTATTATTGGTGTAACTCCCTCCGATAAACAGTTCGAGGATTTTTATGAGCTAAAAAATGAGTTTGAAGCTTATGGTTGTGAAGTAGAAATTCGTCGTAATAACATTAGCCCTTTTGATAATGCTAAGGATTGTGCCGAAAACGACCTAATTTTATTTGCTCTTTGTCGAACTCCACATATGCCACTCGGTCCTTTGGATTTTTGGGGCGATGAGGCTGCTTCTGTTTGGGCATCAAATACAGTTGATAAAAATAAAACGGTTGTTGCAAGTTTTGGTAGTCCCTATCTTTATAGATATTTTGAGTGTTCTAATCTTACCTATATAAATGCATATCACAACTCAAAAGAGGTAGCAAAAGCATTTGTTGCAGCACTTTTCGGCAAAAAGCCCTTTACCGGTAAGTCTAGTGTTGAACTTTTATAAATTTGTATTCAAGTAATATATTTTTCTTTTGTAATTTAAAGATTGGTGTATTAGAATACAATTAAATTCTATTTAAATTTAAGGAGAATTATTATGGAAAAACGTTTGGGAGTTATGCTTGATTGCTCACGCAATGGTGTTATGAAACCCGAAAAGGTTAAGCAGTATGTTGATTTCCTTGTAAAAATGGGATATAACACCCTTATGCTTTATACAGAGGATACTTACGAGGTGGAAAATCAACCGCTTTTCGGTTATATGCGCGGTAGGTATTCCACTCAAGAAATGAAAGATATGGTAGAATATGCCGATCAAAAAGGTGTTGAAATGATTCCTTGTATTCAAACCTTGGCACATCTTCCCCGTATTTTTCAATGGCCCGTTTATGACAATATGAAAGATATCCATGATATCCTTATGATTGACGACGATAGAACATATGCTCTCGTTGAGGATATGATTAGAACTCTTAGAAAATGTTATAAAACAAATATCATTCATATTGGTATGGATGAGGCTTGGAGCGTTGGCCTTGGTAAACATTTGCAGCAATTTGGATACGAGGATAGATTTAAACTTCTCACTCGCCATATGGAGAAAGTTGTAGAGATTGCAAAAAAATACGATTTTAAACCTATCGCTTGGGGTGATATGTTCTTCCATCTTGCCGCTGGTTCTATCACGCCTGATAACCCTGATGTTATCCCTCAAGAGGTTATTGATTTAGTTCCTAAGGATTTAGAACTTGTTTACTGGGATTATTTTTCAACCGAAAAAGAGCATTACGATAAAATGTTTGATGCTTACAGTAAGTTTAACGGCGAAACTTGGTTTGCGGGTAGTGGCATTACTTATGCAGGTCTGACACCACATATTGGCAATTCTTTAGCATATGCCAAACCTGCTATGCTAAGCTGTAGAGCTAATGGTATTGATAATGTATTGATAACTATGTGGGGTGACGACGGTCAGGAAACATCACAGTTTACAATGCTTTCCGTTCTTTTATATGCAGCAGAGATTTATAATGGTAACGAGGACGAAGAATCCATTAAAGCAAAGTTTAAAGAACTTTTTGGTATTGAATTTGATGATATGTTGCTTTTAGACCTTCCTTCAACCGTTTTGGTTGATGGTCATTGGGGTAACGTTGATAAAATCATGCTTTTCTCCGATCCATTTTTAGGATTTTACGATGTTCTTGTAAGGACTGATAAATCTGAGGAAAAGCAATACAATGAATTTGCAAAAAGATTAGCCCAACATACATCACATCCTGATTTTGGTTACTTATTTAATATTGCCAAAACTTTATGCGAAGTGCTTGAGTATAAGTATACACTTGGTGTTCGTACTCGTGAGGCTTATAAAAACGGTGATGTCAAAGAGGTTATTGAACGTTATAAAAAGTGCGAGGAGCTTTTGCCCAATTTCTACGAAGCTATGAAAAAACGTTGGAATATTGAAGAAAAGCCCTTTGGCTTTGAGGTTATTGATTTACGACTCGGTGGCTTAAAACAAAGGCTTGCCCATTGTCGCGAGGTTTTAGAGCAGTTTGATAGGGGAGAGATTGCTTGTATCGAAGAACTCGAGATAGAAATTATCCCAAATGGCAAACCTTTACACAATAACGAGTGGATGCAAATTGTAACCCCGGGGTATCTTAGCAGAGTTTAATCTAATCTGTATAGGTTTATTCACTAGAAACCTTTTGATATTAAAAAGAAGCTACGTTCTATTCTGTTAGATAAGAACGCAGCTTCTTTATTTTATCTATTAAAACAGTTGTTAATAGTTAAAACTAATTATTTAATGCTGTTTTCATAAGATTCGATCATCTTTTTAAAAGTGTGTCCCGTACGGCAGTCATTGACAATACCGTTATCGGAGGACTCATTTTCATCGGTTTTTTCAGCATTTTTAATAGATTTATGGCGTTTTCGTAGGGTGGACAAATGTTTCTCAACCGTCTCACCGGAGAAAATTTTTACCGAAATTTCAACAGTGCCTTCTTCAATAGGAGTTACATAAATCTTGTCAATATACCTATTTACAAATGCAGAGTCAATCATATTTTGACTTGCTTCATTTTCAGCCTTTAGTAAAATGTTACGTATCTCTTCAATCTTCTGCTTATATTCGGAGCGTGAATTGATTTCATATTCAATTTCCTGAATAGCTGAATAAACCTCGGCAGATTCGTCAGTAATCTGTTTGTTCATCTCTATAAAATCTCGGTCGTTTATTTGACCAGCAATATTGTACTCAAGCAATTTTGATTTTTTCTTTGATAAAAAATCAAGTCGGTCTTTAAGTTTTTGCAGTTCACCCGAAGAAGTGTCTTTTGCTAATATTTCAGCATACATATTTGTATATTCCTCAATAATTAGCTTTGCATCCTCGGCTGTGTCCTTAAATACCTCGTAAAGAACTTCTTTGATTTCTTCTTCGTAAATAGTGAACGAGGGGCAAGAGCCTGTACCGTTATTGATTTTACCACTGCATATCCAACGTGATAATACATTACCTTTGCGGTCTTTACTGTCCTTGCGGTAGTAGAGCTTTCCACAATGGGTACAGTACATTTTGCCGGTTAATAGATTGGGATGGTTGCA
>JAZSJA010000130.1:0-2925 GCA_045534095.1 Acutalibacteraceae bacterium
AATATGTGCGATAAATTGTAGTTTGAACGTAGGAATGGTGGGTGTAATTTGTAGGGTATGGCGTTTACGACATACCGGAAAAGGTTAGAAATAAACGGGGCGTCGAAAATCGCCGCCCCCTACAATTTTCATCCAACATTCGCACGATATACTACAATTTATCTGTAACTATATGACCGCGGAACGGTGTTTAGCCCTTTAGGAAAAACCTGTTCGGATAAAAATTATCTGACTGATATATTTATAAACATAAAATCTGCAACGAAAGTGTTTTTTTCGCACTTTTATTGCAGATTTTCTATTTTTTTATTCTTATTTAAAGGGATTTAATGAATTTTGTTTTTTTATATCCCCTTTTTTATAATTAAAAACTTTTTCTAACAAACGGCCTTAGACCGCCCATATTTATTTCTGCTCAATAACCTCTTTGCCACCCATATAAGGACGAAGAGCCTCGGGGATTTTTACCGAGTATTTCTCACCGTCAAAGCAAAGGTTGTTTTCCAAAAATGCAATAAGCATACGTGGAGGAGCAACAACGGTGTTGTTAAGGGTGTGTGCAAGGTATTTTTTGCCACCCTCACCCTTAACGCGAATGCCAAGACGTCTTGCCTGAGCATCGCCAAGGTTGGAGCAGGAGCAAACCTCAAAATATTTTTTCTGTTTGGGGCTCCAAGCCTCAACGTCGTAGGATTTAACCTTTAAGTCTGCAAGGTCACCTGTGCAGCACTCAAGTGTACGAACAGGAATATCCAAACTTCTGAAGAGTTCTACAGAATAGCTCCACATTTTGTTAAACCATTCCATACTCTCCTCAGGCTTACAAATAACAATCATTTCCTGCTTTTCAAACTGATGGATACGGTAAATACCACGTTCCTCAATACCGTGTGCGCCCTTTTCTTTTCTGAAACAGGGTGAATAGCTGGTTAAGGTGAGAGGTAATTTTTCCTCAGCGGTGATGGTGTCAATAAATTTACCAATCATGGAATGCTCGGATGTACCAATAAGGTACAAATCCTCACCCTCGATTTTGTACATCATTGCATCCATTTCCTCAAAACTCATAACGCCGGTAACAACGTTGCTGCGAATCATAAAGGGAGGAATGCAGTAGGTAAAGCCCTTGTCAATCATAAAATCTCTTGCATAGGCGGTAACTGCAGAATGAAGTCTTGCAATATCACCCATAAGGTAGTAGAAGCCTTCGCCCGCTACACGACCTGCAGATTCTTTATCAATGCCGTCAAAAAGAGCCATAATATCGGTGTGGTATGGAATCTCAAAGGTAGCCTCGGTCTGCTCACCGTATTGCATAACCTCTACGTTTTCACTATCATCCTTACCAACGGGAACGCTTTCATCCACAATGTTGGGGATTTTCATTTGAATTTCTTTTACCTTTGCCTCAAGCTCGGATTCCTTTTCCTCCAAGGCTTTAAGCTCGGCAGCCTGCTCATTAACAAGGCGTTTCATATCCTCCGCCTCGTCACGCTTGCCCTGACCCATTAAAACACCAATCTGTTTGGAAACCTTGTTACGGTTGGAGCGAAGCTCGTTTGCTCTGGTGTTGGTGTTACGCTTCTCGTTGTAAAGCTCAATAACCTCATCTACCAAGGGAAGCTTGGAGTCCTTAAACTTTCTTTTTATATTTTCTTTAACTAATTCAGGATTTTCAGCGATAAATTTAATATCTAACATAATCATACCCTCTTTGCTAATTACATATTGATATTAGTATATCACTTTAAAACCCTACTGTCAAACAAAACATTTTCGCCACTAGCTTATTGTTTATTTTTAACAAAAATCATAATTTGCCATTGTAAAAAGTAGTTATTTGTGATACAACGTCCTCAATGATAATATTTATTATAATATGTAAAGGAGATATGTAAAATGACAAGGAAAGTATTATCAATTGTTTTGTGCCTTTCGTTACTTTTCACCTGCCTTTTTACAGGTTTTACAGTTGTTTCTGCTGAAGAAGCAGTAGCTAGCGAAAACCTACTTGTAAACGGCAATTTTGAAAGTTATGAAGGCACTACCCCCACAAATTGGGTTACCAAAGCAAGTGAAAATGCTACGGTAGAAATTGTGGAGGATGTAGAAATCGCAGAGGGTCTTACTGCTAACGCAATTAAAGTTAACACCTCTGCAAATAATCCGGGTAAAAGAACCGATATTTACTACTCAAGTACAGTAGCAATCGAAAAGAACGCTAAGTACACCACTACCTTCTGGGTAAAAACTACAAACGTAAATGGCTTTAGAGCCTATATGTATGAGCCCGATTTCATTAATTTCAAGGACGAATTAAAGCATGATGAAACTGCACAAGAAGGCATAAATAAAACCCCTTAAGGGGTAGCCCGAAAAAGAAATGCAGTCGGCAAACCTTTCGGCGCCCCTTTAGGGGTTATGTTTGTAAAAAGCCCTTGAAGGGCTAATCAAGCCTCCGGCTTAGCCGGAGGTCTTGACTTGAACAGGTTTTGTGCGTGTTCCAAACCCTCCCTCCACATCCCAAAAGCAAACTTGTAGGGGACGGTGGTCTAGACGTCCCTAAAAATATCAGCACCGATAAATGGTTTGCACAATCTTTAAAAAAATCGCATAAATAAAGGGTTTTAACGTAGGGAACGGGCTTGCTCGTTCCGCAAAAATAGCACAAACTTTAACGGCAGGAGCAAGGTCTCGGCTGCCGCCTCGGTCGGTGCTTACTTCTTGCAGAGGTGTCCACCGGACACCCGCACCCCTGCCCTACAATATCACCCAAAATTTGTGCGATAAATTGTAGTTTGAAGGTGTAAATTTTGGGGGGAAAATGAATCCCACCACCGCAAGCGGTCCCCCTCCCTTTAACAAGGGAGGCAAATTTTCCAAATACCCAAAATGAGTGTAACCCTGCATAAATAGCGAATTTTA
>JAZSJA010000038.1:0-5490 GCA_045534095.1 Acutalibacteraceae bacterium
GAACAATGGATGGAGATGCAGGCTAATTCACCAAGAAGTTCTCCATGGCAGCTTTCCGTTGATGATTCACCCGTGCAGTCCCAACCTGAAGCACCTGCTGTAAATATTTCGGAAAATCATAATTATTTCGGTTCAGATACAAATACGGATATTGAGGGTTAAAATGGATATTTTTGTTGAATATCTTGACGGTGACTTTGCTGTTTGCAGACTTCCCGACAAGCAAAAAAATTTGATAAGATTACCTTTGCGTGATTTGCCTCAAGGCACTAAGGAGCTTGAAGTTATTTCTATGCGTGATAACGGTAGCTTTGTCCTTAATGATTATGCAAAGGAAGTCCGTATGAAAAAAATCAAAGCATACCTTAAATATAATAGCCTAATTAAAAATGGTTTGATTTACTGATGTTATTACCATCAGAATTTCAAACCATTTATTGATTTTATATTAAAATTGGTTGAATTTGTTTGTTTTCTAACGCTGCTTTGGCAGAAGAAATTATCTTCTTGAAGTCACAAATCATTGAAGTCGGTTTTTTTATTGGATCATCTTGCCCAAATGGTACAAAATAAACGTTCTTTGTATTAAGCAGTTTTGCAATGTTCATTGCAGAACCGCTCAATGCATCATTGGTTGCGATACCAAGCAATAACGGTCGGTTGTTTCTTAAATGCGCTTTTGCTGCCATAGAAACAACCGAATCGGTTATACCAAGGGCGATTTTGCTTATTGTGTTTCCTGTGCAGGGTGCTATTATAAATAAATCGAGAAGACCTTTAGGGCCTATTGGTTCAACGTCTTTTATAGCTTTTAAAATTTTGTTATTTGTAATTTTTTCAATTTTTTTAAGCTTGTCTTCTGCTTCTCCAAATCGTGTTGAGGTTGTTTGAACAATTTCAGATACAATGGGTATAATTTCGGCTCCTTCATTCGCTAGGCTTTCAATCTCTAAAATTGCTTTATCAATTGTGCAAAAGGAGCCGCAAAGTGCAAATCCAACCGTCATACCTGTCATAATTTTGCTCCTTTCATTAAAAATTATGTTATTTCTTTTTGAATAACAGATTCAATATATTCTGCTGCCGATTTCGGTGAATATTGTCCGGGAAGTCCCAATGCGTGAATGGTATTTAATTTTAGCTTTTCTGCGATGCTATAGTCAATTCCACCCGGTTTTGATGCTAAATCAATAATTAGTGTTTTGGTATCAATCATTTCAAGTTCTTCTTTTTTAAGCACAACTTCAGGTATTGTATTTATAATAATATCGTATTTTTTTAGGTTATCTATTAAAGCTTCATCATTTACACTGTGTAGCCCAAACAACTCCGCTTGTGTTCTGGATGCTTCTCTTCTGGCAAATACACACACCTTGCCTTTAAGTGCTAAAAGATATTCAGAGAGGATTTTTCCAATTCTTCCGTATCCCATAACCAAAATTTTCGAATCATATATAGTTTTTTCGGTGTTTGTTATAATTATTGATAACGTGGTCTCTGCCGTTGCCATAGCGTTTTTTAGAGTTAAAGATTCATCTGATAAAAGATCAATTGTTTTTTTCGCCTTGGTGTTTTCAAAAAGTTCCTTTTTACCGCCGATAAACACAGTAGCCTTGTTTGGAATATTATCAATAATTATTTCCAAAGGAATGGTTTTATTAAATTTGGGGGCATAAAGGGTAGATGAGTCTTTTGTAGATGGGATAGGTAAAATAATTACATCAGAATTACGTAGTTTTTCAATGGATTTTGATAGTTCTTCGTGATTATTCAAAAAAATTTTATCAACCATAAAATTTTTGCTTTGCAATATATCAAATAAAAATTCTTGTCTTTTATCGCCACCTACTATAAGGTAGGATTTATCGTTCATATTGACCCCTCTTTTCAAAATCTTTTTATAACATATTCTATGTAAAAATAAATATTTTGTGAAATTAAAAAAAGTTGTTTATTTTCGTGTAATAATGTTATATAATAGAGATACAAGTATTACAAAAGGAGTTCTTTTAAATGAAGCTCGTAAAAAAAGCAGATGCGATATTAGATAATGTTAAAAAAATTCATTTCATTGGTATCGGTGGCTCAGGAATGTGCCCCTTAGCAGAAATTTTGCATTCAAAAGGATACATTCTCACAGGCTCTGATAACAACGAAAGCGATCCTTTAAAGCGTATTAAAAACCTTGGTATTCAGGTTTCTATGGGACATAATGCCCAAAACGTTGAAGATACGGAACTGGTTGTTTATTCTGCCGCAATAGCTAAAGATAATCCCGAAATCGTGCACGCAACCGAGCTCGGTATTCCTACAATGGAACGCTCTGATTTGCTTGGAATTATCACTAGGAAATTTGATAACGTTATTGGTGTAAGTGGCACTCACGGAAAAACAACCGTTTCTTCTATGATTACACAAACCTTTATTATGAACAATTTAGATCCAACCGCTGTTATTGGTGGAAGATTGCCTATGATAAATGCAAATGGTTGTGCAGGTGATAGTGAAAATATGATCTGTGAGGCTTGTGAATTTGTTGATACGTTTTTGCATCTTTCGCCTGACCAAGCAGTTCTTCTAAATATCGATAATGACCACCTGGATTATTTTAAGACTATGGATAATCTTATTTTATCTTTCCACAAATTTATTTCTATGGCTAAAATAGTTTATCTTAATGGTGATGATTCTTTATGCCTTAAAGCTGCAGAAAACATAGAAGGTGATATAATTACTTTTGGTTTGGATAGTAGTAATGATTATTATGCCTTAAACGTTGAACCCGGCAAAATGGGTATGCGTTTTGAGGTATATAATGCGAAAGGTAAACTTGGAGATATTGAACTATCTATTCCCGGTAAACATAATGTGTATAATGCTTTAGCGGCTATTTCTGTTGCTGATCAAGCGGGTGTCGACTTTGATGGTATAAAAGAAGCTATAGAAAGTTTTACAGGGGCGGGCAGAAGATTTGAACGTTTGGGCGAATTCAATGGTATAACCTTGGTGGATGATTATGCACACCATCCAACCGAAATTGAAGCCACCTTAAATGCTGCTAAAAAACTTAATCATAATAACGTTATTGCTGTATTCCAGCCTTTTACTTTTTCACGTACTGCTCTTTTGAAAGATGAATTTATAAAAGCACTCAGCATTGCTGATACTGTAATTTTAACTCCTATTATGGGTTCAAGAGAAATCAATACCTATGGAATTTCTTCTGAGGATATTGCTAAAAATCTTCAAAGTGCAATTTGTGTAGAAGACTTTAACGGCGTTGTTAATGCTATTGAAAACATAGCTAAAAGTGGAGATATTGTCATTACAATGGGCGGTGGAGATATTTACAAAGCCGCTTATATGTACAGAGATTTAAAAAAGTAATATATATATTTTGGAAATTTAAGCATAGGGGAGTTATTTATGAGTAATTTTAAACTTTCGTGGAGAGTTCATCCTTGGACGTTTACTAAAGAAGAAAGCTGGGAAAGCTTCCTTAAACTGATTGACAAACATAATGACGTAGCAGATCAAGTGGATTTGTATATTTCCGATGATATTTTTCCAAATTTATCACCCTTGGATGATAAAAGAAAACAAATGGAAATTTTCAAAAAACATTCAAAACAGCTCAGACAAAGGGGCTGTAGCGTTGGTATGATAGTGTGGCCTACGTTTAATCTTTATGCAGTAGAACGTGCGTATTTTCCTAATATGCGCCGTATGGTAGGTATTGATGGTGGTGTTATTGAAAATATTGCTTGTCCTGTATCAGATGAATTTTTAGATTATATGCGTCAAAAATATACAATTTTAGCAAAGGGCAAACCTGATTTTATCTGGGTGGATGATGACTGCCGTTTTACCCATTTAGGTGGGCAATATCCTTGCTTTTGCGATGAATGTGTAAAGAATTTTGAAAACGGTATATTTAAATCCCGTGAAGAATTGGTAGAAAAATTAAATGATCCTGAAAATCGCGATTTACGTATTAAGTGGTCTGCATATGGGGCAGACCGATTAGCAAGGTTTTGTGAGGTTGTACGTGATGCTGTAGATAAAGTAGACCCCAATATTGATATTGGATTTATGACTGTAGGTGCTACACATACAACTTTTTCAGGTGACTACATAAAAAAATGTATGACGGCGCTTCGGTCACGTCGTGGCAGACCGGGTCATGACCTTTATACTGACAGTAGTCTGGATAAACTTATGTGGAAATCACTTGAAGCCGGCAGGCAGGTTTTAGAATATCCCAGTACCACAACGGATATTTTATGGGAGGAAGATAGCCATCCTCAAGGGCATCTTAGCAAATCCTTTAAAACTAGAGAAAATGAGATTAGCTTGGCACTTATGGCGGGATGTAATGGTATAAATTTTAACCATTTGACAATGAACGGAAATTTATATGAACGATTAGGTCGCGAGGTTGATGAATTTCATAATTTGCGTCCAAGATGGGAGAAGTTTTTAGAATTTGCAAATGGCTTAAAATGGTGCGGTATGTGGCCGTTCCACTCTTGGTTTCTAACGGCTAAGTCAGAATATGCCTGGCTTAAGGAAAATCCTTTTGGTGATTTACCTTATGATGAATGCGATATTTCCGTACCCGGAAAAATAGGTGTATATGGTGTTGCTTTGACTACCGATTATAAAAACTCCTCCGCAACCTTGCTTTCGGGCAAAACCTTAACCGCTTTAGATTTTGAAGAGTTAAAAAATATTTTTAGTGGTAACGTTTATATGGATGCTTCTGCTCTTGAGGCATTGGAAGAGCTTGGACTTTCAGAGTGGGCGGGTGTTAAAATCAATCCTACTGCTTATCCTTGTAAACTGTGCGTAATGTCCGAACATAAATTTAATGAAGGCTTTGCAGGGCACCCTTATTTACTCATAAATGCTATGAAAACACATACGCTAATTCCTTTAGATGATAGCGTTGAATGGCTTGGCTATCGAGCTGACGTGTTCGGTGAGGGTGATTTGTGCTATATTTCTAAATATGAAAATTCCTTGGGTGGCAAGGTTATTGTTAATGGTTATTCTGCTTGGGAATATACCGATACTCCTGCAAATCTTAATTTATTCACTTCTATTGCAAAATGGTTTGATTCACCAATTTATTTAAACTGGAAAAATCCTAATGTTGTTTCACGCGTTCAGCCCTATATCCGTACCAACGGCAAAAAGGCGGCAGTTATGCTTGTTAACGCTTCGCTTGATACCACCAATCCGTTTGAGATTGCGGTCAAAGGCGAAATGACCGAGGCGGTGCTTCTTAACCCTGATGGTAGTGAAATAAAACTCGAAATTCGTCATGAAAACGATCGTGTATTTGTTGATATTCCTACCATCAATGCATGGGATATCGCTTTTGTATTATTAAGATGATCTAAAGAATTCCTTCTAAATATATAGAGTTAAAAACTAAATTATAATGATATATTAAAGCACAACCCATCGGAGCCTGTTGTTTTGGCA
>JAZSJA010000093.1:0-16579 GCA_045534095.1 Acutalibacteraceae bacterium
TGACAATACTCAAAATATTGAGTATAATTATACCAAATTTCAAAGGAGGCTTAAAGTATGGAAACTTCTAATGTTAAAAGCATAAGGAAGAAAAAGAAATTGCACTTTTCAGTAAAACTGATAATTGGACTTATCGTTACTGCTTTGCTTTGCCTAATTTCCGCTTTTTCGTGGTGTGCTTTTCAAAAGTATGATGCGCTGGACACAGAATCCCATCAGCACTTTACATATTGGTTAGAGAGTGAATGGGGATGGGGTAATGGTTATATCTCGATAGAAAACGGAGTATGCACAAGACATTTTGAGGTAGATAAGGTTGTTCGCAAAGAAGGATATGATAAAAACGGTGATTGGCATGATGTAAAATATAAATCCGTTTGGAAAACAGAACCCTGCGACCATATAATACATAACTACAAAAACAGATACGACTACGCTTTTCAGGCACTTAAAAATGGTTATATCTTACATCAAAGTAGCGATTGGGATCCAGAATTCGGAAACTACATATATGACGAAAGTTTAGAAAACTATTACATAAACTCCGGTGCATTGATTTTACCTTTTTATATTCTTTTCGCAGTATTTATTATTTTGTCGCATTTTAAAAATAAACACTATGAAATTTGTGTTGAGGAAAAAAGAATTTTAGGTAAAATCGGTTTTGGTAAAAGGGTAACCATTTTGCCATGGAATATAACAAGCGTTTCCAAAAAAGGTAAATACAAAGTTGTTATTACCACCGCAGATACGACATTTAAATTCAAGTTCATTAAAAATGCAGATGAAATTATTGAAGCTATTGATAAACTTGATAAAACAGTACCAACAACACCAACAGAAGATCAGTTGCTACTACAAACCGACGGTCTTTCAAAAGAGCTTAAAATCTACTTAGACCTTTATGAAAGTGGAATAATAAGCAAAGAAGAATATGAGAAAAAATATATTGAAATCACGAAAGGATAATTAAAATGGAAAATAATATTGTAACTGCTAAATTTAAAAAATGGAACATTTTTAGTTTAATCCCCCTTATTCTAGGTATACTTTCTGCCGCTATAATTGTTTTTGCGGCTCTTTCTGAAGAAGATGAAGAAGTTCTTATAGCTTTAATTGCCCCTGTTGTTATAATCATTGTTGCTTTTATTATTAAAATTTGTTTCGCAAAATTAACTCTTACCATTACCGAGGATTGGATTTATTCAACACGTTGTTTTAAGAAAAAATCTTCTATGCCTATTAAAAAAGTTTCTTACGTAAGCACCGGATTATTCAAAAGACTCACTATACATAGCGATGGTGGTAGACTTAATTTTTGGGCTTGCAAAAATGATAACGAAATTTTTTCAACAATAATAGCTAACATCAATAAACAATAGATAAAAAATTATAACTCACTAAACACAATAGGGGTTTTCGAACTTCTATTGTGTTTTTTTATTTGCAAAGCAAATTCCACCTTTATAATACGGACAGAACGAGGTTATGCTGATTATTAAAACTTCTTTTCAATAAAAATCACCTTAAATTTGCAAATTATACGGATACAGAATAAAAATTATGTTATATTCACCGATTTATTCGTAATAAATGTTTGATTTTATTGAACTGTTGATGTATAATATATTGTGTATAGATATTTGCATTGGAGGTCTTTTTATGGATTGTAAGCAATTTTTTAACAGTATTGCCGATAAACGCATTGCCCTTTGCGGAATTGGCATAAGCAACACTCCACTTGTTTTGAATTTTTTAAATTTAGGTGCAAGAGTTTTCGCCTGTGACCGTCGCGACCGTGCAACCATAGGTGAGCTTGCCGACCGTTTAGAAAAAGCAGGTGCAGAGCTTCGCCTTGGTGAGGACTACCTTAAAAATCTTGAGGTGGACGTTATTTTCCGCACCCCCGGTATGAACTTTAATCTTCCCGAGCTCGAAGAGGCTCGTCGCAACGGAATAGCAGTTACTTCCGAAATGGAGGTTTTCTTTGACCTTTGCCCCGCAACAATTTTTGCAGTAACCGGTTCAGACGGCAAGACCACAACCACCACCCTTATTGCAAAAATGCTTGAGGCCGCAGGCAAAAAGGTTCACGTTGGCGGTAATATTGGTCGCCCCCTACTCCCCGAGCTTGATAACATTGCTCCTGAGGATTTTGTAGTGGTTGAACTTTCCTCTTTCCAACTTATTTCTATGAGAAAAAGTCCCGACGTTGCAGTTATTACCAACGTTGCCCCCAACCATTTGGACGTTCATAAAGATATGGACGAATACATTGGTGCAAAACAAAATATTATGCTTCATCAAAATGCTTTTTCACGTACAGTTTTAAATTTAGATGATGAAATCACCAAAGGTTTTTCTAAGGATGTCAGAGGTCAGCTTCTCTACTCCAGTATGACTGAACGCATTAAAAATGGTGCTTGGATTGACGGTGAGGGCAACATTTTTATGAGTTATCGCGGCATCAACGCCCCCATTATGAACAAAAAGGATATTGCCCTTATGGGTGAGCACAACGTGGCTAACTATCTCTCGGCTATTTCTGCCGTTTGGGGTTACGTTGGTGCAGAGGAAATCCGCACAGTTGCAAAAGAATTTATGGGCGTTGAACACAGAATTGAATTTGTAAGAGAAATTGAAGGCGTTAGATATTATAACGACTCCATTGCATCCAGTCCCACACGTACCATCGCAGGGCTTAAATCCTTTGAGGGCAACGTTATTTTGCTCGCAGGCGGATACGACAAGCACATTCCCTTTGAGCCTATGGTTCCTTACATTATTGAAAAGGTTAAGCTTTTAATTTTAACCGGTCCCACCGCTGATAAAATTGAAGCAGCCGTTAAAAAAGATGCAAAATATATGGGTTATAACCCCAGTATTATTAGAGCGAATGACTTAACTGAGGCTGTTGAACTCGCCCACAAAAATGCAGTTTCGGGCGATATAGTTACCCTCTCCCCCGCTTGTGCAAGTTTTGACGCCTTCCCCAACTTTGCAGTAAGGGGCGACAAATTCAAAGAGCTTGTAAAGGCTTTATAGTTAGATTTTTATGCTTTTTAAGGAAGTATTTTTATGGATTTAAAAGAACTTGTAACCGAACTCGCAAACGCTACGGGAATCGGTCACATAAACGAAGTTACAACCGTGGCAGAAAAATATCTTGCAGAGTTTAGTAAGATAACCGAAAACTCAAACTATCTTTTAGCCGAAATAGGCAAAGGCGAAAACGCAGTTATGCTTGAGGCTCATATGGATGAGGTTGGTATGATTGTTACCGAAGTATGTGACGACGGATTTTTGTCAGTTACAAACGTAGGCTCTATCGACACCAGACTTTTACCAAATCAACCTGTTAAAATCTATGGCAAAGAGCTTATAAGCGGCGTATTTACAAGTCTTCCCCCCCATCTTGGAAGCGGCGAGGTATCAACCGTTGATAATATTCAGGTTGATACCGGCAGAAAAGATATTGCAGAGATTGTAAGTGTTGGCGACTATCTTGTTTTGGATTCAAAGCCCACCTCTCTTTTAGGTGACAGAATGACCTCAAAAGCCCTTGACAACCGCACAGGCATGGCGGCTGTTATTGCTGCAGGCGAGGAAATTGCAAAATTAAATTTGCCCTTTAAGGTGATTTTGCTTTTCCCAACGGGGGAAGAACTTGGCCTCCGTGGGGCACGAGTTGCCGCTTATGATAAAAAGATTTCAAAATGCATTTCGGTAGACGTTAGCTTTGGCGATTGCCCTGACGTTCCACCATCTAAAACCGCCAAGCTTGGCAGCGGTGCAATGATAGGTATTTCCCCTGTTTTAAACCGAGATATTTACAAAAAGCTTGAAGTGATTGCCAAGGAGAACGAAATCCCCTACACCTTAGAGGTTATGGGTGGTACCACCTCAACCGATGCCGACGTTATATCCCTTAATCAGTCGGGTATTCCTACGGGGCTTGTTTCAATTCCCCTTAGAAATATGCACACGCCCTGCGAGGTTGTGGACCTTAACGACGTCAAGGCGGTAGCTGACCTTCTTGTAGCATACGTAAAGGGGGAAACGGCAAATGGATAATCTTTTTAATATTTTAAAAGTTCTTTGCGAATTGGACGGCCCATCGGGTAACGAATCCAAGGTGCGAGATTTTATAATAAATGAAATTAAAGATTTTTGTGATGCTAAAATCGACCCAATGGGTAATATCATAGCCTTTAAAAAGGGTGCAAAATCTCCTAAATATAAGGTTATGCTTGACGCTCATATGGATGAGGTTGGAGTTATAATCACCTCTATTACCTCTGATGGATTTTTGAAATTTCAAACAGTTGGTGGAATCAAGGCCGAATCACTACTCTGCAAAAGGGTTAGATTTGGCAGCGTTTTAGGCGTTATAGGTGCAAA
The DNA here is from genome assembly GCA_045534095.1 of Acutalibacteraceae bacterium. Classification (GTDB taxonomy): domain Bacteria; phylum Bacillota; class Clostridia; order Oscillospirales; family Acutalibacteraceae; genus UMGS1279. Next base: position 4,402 of record JAZSJA010000093.1, read on the forward strand.
GCCTATTCACCAATCCTCCCCCGACGAAAGAAAAAATCTCCCCTCGGTAGATGCCCTTTACATTGATATTGGAGCAAAGGATAAAGAAGAGGCCGAAAGCCTTGTTTCTTTGGGTGATATTGGTACCTTTTCAACCGACTGGCAGGATTTAAATGATGACGTTTTTCTGGCAAAGGCCATTGATGATAGGGTTGGTTGTGCCGTACTGATAAATATTTTAAAAAGCCCCGCCGAGTATGATTTTTATGCTACATTTACGGTTGGCGAGGAAATTGGTCTTAGAGGTGCAAAAACCGCAACCTATACAGTAAGCCCCGATTTTGCTATCGCTTTAGAGAGCACCACCGCTGCAGATATTCACAAAAACAGCGGTAACAAGGTAACTGAGCTTCAAAAAGGAGTAGCCATTTCATTTATGGATGGTGCCACCCTTTACGATCGCTCTCTTTACGATTTTACCATAAATCTTGCAAGAAAAGAAAATATAAATCTTCAAATTAAAACCGCCACAACAGGCGGAAATAACGCAGGAGCAATTCACCTTACAAAGGGCGGAGTTCGTACTGTTACTTTATCTCTACCCAGCAGATATATTCATTCCTCTGCTACGGTGGGTTCGAGAATAGACGTTATATCTCAAAATAATCTTGCCATAGCCCTTTTAAAGGAGTTTGCAGGCGGTAGCTTGAACTAATATGATTAAGTTAATAGAAAACACACCGTTGCCGTCCGTATTTTTTACGGATGGCTTTTCGGTAACAAAAATAAAGGCAAATTTTATGGCCTATGGATGCAGATATTCATTTTTAAACACATGGTATCAACAAAATGATGAGGGGGAAATCACCGCCCTTATTCAGAGGCTTGAAACAAATCTTTTTATTGTGGCAAACAAAAATTCCAATTATAACGAGATTAAGGATTTTATAATAGCCATTGGATTTACCTCGGTTCAGGCAGAACCCGAAACTCTCAAAAATCTTGATTTGGATTTTAAGGAATATCAAGTGCTTGAAACCAAGATGGAGCGTGACGGTTCGCTTCCACCCTACCCCGATATTAAAGAAGTTTTCTCCCTTCTTTACGGGGAAAAAAATAAGGGTATAACTCCTATGGATTTCGAGGGTTTTTACGTTGACCTTTCTCATAAAATCCGAAAGGATACTGCCGCCGCCATAGTCAAAGAGTCTGCCGTTTGTGTAGCATCTCATATAACCGATGATTCGGCCGTAATCAGCGGTGTTGTGGTACAAAGTAAAAACCGAAAAAGCGGTCTTGGAAGTGGAATTTTAAAAGAAATGATAGTCGCCTTATCGGGGCGGAAAACTTTTGTTGCCGCCGAAACCGAGGTTGCTCCCTTCTACATAAAAAACGGCTTTAAAAAATCTTATAAAATAGCAATATATGAAAACGAGGAAAAATAATTATGTTGGATTTTTTCAGTATTTCCGAAAAACTCTCAAAGCTTGATGAAAAAGCTCTTGAGCTTTGTAAAAAGCCCTTTGAGAATATTGATGCGATTACCCAGTACAATCAGTTAAAGGTGCTAAAAGCATTTATTGACAATAGGGTTAGCGAAAGTAATTTTGCCGCCACCACAGGCTATGGCTACGGTGACAAGGGCAGAGATGATTTGGATAAAATTATAGCCGAAATTTTCGGTGCAGAGGACGCCATTATTCGCCATAGTTTTGCAAGTGGAACTCACACCTTAACCGTTGCCCTTTTTGGTGTGCTTCGCCCCGGTGACACAATGCTTTGCGTTACCGGCAGACCCTACGACACCCTTATTGGCGTACTTGGTTGTGATGAAAAGATTGACGGTTCCCTTGCCGATTTTGGGGTTAATTACAAAGAGGTTGCCCTTGGTAATGATGGTATGCCCGACCTTATCTCCATCGAAAAGGCTGTTACGGCAGAAAATCCCAAAATGGTTTATATTCAGCGTTCCCGCGGCTATTCTCTACGCCCAAGTTTAACCGTCTCAGACATAGAAAAAATCTGCAAAACAGTTCGCAGTACGGGCAGCGACGCTATAATTATGGTGGATAACTGTTACGGCGAATTTGTAGAAAAGATTGAACCCACCCAGGTTGGTGCTGATTTAATGGCAGGATCACTTATTAAAAATCCGGGTGGTGGAATTGCACCCTCAGGTGGTTACATTGCAGGCAGAGCTGATTTGGTAGAAAAATGTGCATTCCGCATGACTGCCCCCGGCGTTGGTCGCGAGGTTGGTGCATCACTCGGTCACAATCGTGAACTTTATATGGGCGTTTTTAACGCTCCCCACGTTACGGGCGAAGCCCTTAAAGCCGCCCTTTACGCATCGGGACTCTTTACCGAAATGGGATTTGGCGTTACCCCAACCCTTGAAGAAAGTCGTGCCGATATTATTCAGGCGATTTTACTTGAGAGAAGCGACCGCCTTATTGCTTTTTGCAAGGGACTTCAAAACGGTGCTCCTGTGGATTCACACCTTACCCCCGAGCCTTGGGATATGCCCGGTTACGATGACCAAGTAATTATGGCAGCGGGTGCTTTTACTCTTGGTTCTTCCATTGAACTTTCAGCAGACGCCCCCCTCAGGGAGCCCTTTGCTGTTTGGATGCAAGGCGGACTGAATTTTCACACTGCCAGAGCCGGTATTTTAATGGCAGCCGAACAGGTTCTTAAAATAGACTAAAAATAAAAACGTTTATATTTAATAACATAACAAAACGAAGTTTTTTCTGAACTAAAAATCAGAAAAAGCTTCGTTTTTTTGCCTTTTAAACTAGTGGGGGGAAATATTTTTTTCGTTGACTTATAATAGTGGCACACGGTGAGAAGCCAAGGCTTAAAAAATCTTTTTTCTATCTTGAGCCTTGGCAATGGCGCCAATCATCGTGGAATGACACTTCGGAAAGACGATGAAAGGAGAATTTTTGTGCAAAAAGAAACCAATTTTTTAACCGAAACTGACACCAAAGAACCTTCAACCGAAACAGAAGCTCAAAATACTATATCTTCAACAGTCGGCGAAAACAACTTGGATGTTCAGTCCCAAAACAAAAAAGAGGGTGAAACCTCTGAAAAAATTCAGTCTGATGATTCAATTTCGGCTGAGTTTGAAGAACTTATTAAAGGTCCCTATAAGGCTGCCTTTACCAAAAAGGTACAAGGCATTATTAACAAACGCTTTAAAGAGCAAAAAATGGTCGAAAGCAAAGAGGCCTCATCTTACCAAACTGAGGAAAACCTTAACAGTAATTCTGATAAAGACAGTTCTTCCTCCTCCCCTGAAACTAAAACAACCGATTCTGTTTACAATTCTTTAATTGCAGCCGGCATCGACTCCGAAACGGCATATCGTGTCCTCCACCTTGATGAAATTATGGACTCCTCGATGCGCTACGGGGCTGAACTGGCAGCTAAACAGCTGACCGACAGTTTAAGGAAAAAATCGACCAGACCATACGAATCCGCCTTGTCTCAAAGGGGGTATTCAGCAAAAACTACCGCAAGCAACCTTACTCCCGAAAAACGTAAGGAGCTTGCCAAAAAAGCCTTAATGGGCGAACAAATTGGATTTTAAAGGAGAAATTTTAAATGAGCGAAAATATTAAAACAAACGAAACTACACTTTCCAGCGATATGCGTACCTATTATAAGGATTATCTTTGCGATAACGCTAACGAAAATCTTGTGCATGACCAATTTGGTCAAAAGCATCCCATCCCAAAGGGCAATGGTAAAACCATCGAGTTTAGAAAATACTCACCCCTCCCTAAGGCAACCAAGCCCCTTGCAGAAGGCATTACACCGGACGGCCAGGAGTTAAAGGTTTCTACCGTTTCCTCCACCGTATCCCAGTACGGCGGTTGGGTTGGCATTCCCGATATGCTTGAACTAACCACCATTGATACCAATATGGTTCAGGCAACCGAGATTTTAGGCGACCAAGCCGGTAGAACTCTTGATACCGTTACAAGAGAGGTTTTAAATGGCGGCACAAACGTTATGTACGCCCCTATTATCAGCAATGGTGTTACCACACCCGTTTCTGCACGTTCTTCACTTACCGCAGATTCTAAGCTTACCGTAGACGTTATTCTTCGTGCTGCTGCAAAGCTTAAAAACAACCTTGCAAAACCCATTAATGGTAGCTATGTTGCCATTATTCACCCCTTTGTAGCATACGATCTTATGCGTAGCGAGGAGTGGATGGATGCTCACAAGTATTCTGCTCCCGAAAATCTTTTTAACGGCGAGGTTGGTAAAATTGGCAACGTTCGTTTTGTTGAATCTAACGAGGCGAAAATTTTTCGCGGAGAAGATTTAACCTCCACCTCTCGTACACTCACTATAATTACTACTGAAAATAACGCCACCTCAATTCCTGTATCTGAAACACTCACTTCAGAAGACGCATCTAAGCTTATGGGCAGAAGCGTAATTATCAGCGGTCAGTTAAGGGAAATCGTTGAGGTAATTTCAGACGGTAATGACCCTACAACCATTATTATCGATGAGGCAGTAAATATCTCAGAAAATGACTTTATTTACCCCGGCGAGGGCGGTCAGGACGGCATTTCCGTTTACTCCACCCTTATTCTTGGTGCTAACGCATATGGTGTTACCGAACTCGAAAACGGTGGCCTTGAGCACATTGTAAAGCAGCTTGGTTCTGCGGGTACTGCCGACCCATTGAATCAGAGAGCCTCTGCAGGTTGGAAGGCTACTAAAACTGCCGAACGCTTGGTAGAAAATTATATGATTCGTGTAGAATCTTGCTCTACCTTTGCTGACGAATACGCAAACTAATTTTTCACTTGGGGGTGCCGTGTAAACGGCCCCTCAGGTATTTTAAAAACTATAACGGAGGAATTTAAAATGGCTGAAACAAAATCAACCGCCAATCTTGAAAAAGAGATAAAGAGATTAAAGGCGGAACTTGAACAAAAAGAAACAAAAAATAATAAAAAATGCGAGAAAATAATCGCCAATGAGGAGTACATGAAAAAGCCTGTAATCATAAAGCTTTTTAAAGATAATGGACGCTATCGCGATGACGTTTACGTAGCAGTTAACGACCGCTCATATCTGATTAAACGCGGTGTCGAGGTTACTGTACCCCGCTTTGTTGAACAAGCCTTAAAAAACTCTTTAACCCAAGATCAGTACGTTGCATCCTTGGTTGAAAAGCTTCAAGACGATTACGAAAAGAGTCTATAATTTTTCAAGGAGGATACAAAAATATGTCAAGCTATACCTTAAATTTAAAGGTTGAAGGAGGCGAGATTTCAGCCGATAAAAGTCTTTTGACTGCTGATTCTGTTGAATATATAATAGCTTCTTTCACCTTTGATGAAAGTTGGACTGATCTTTATAAAACTGCCGTTTTTCGTGTGGGTGAGCTTGTATATCACGCTCCCTTGGAAAACAACGCCTGTAACATACCCTTTGAAGCTCTCAAGGAGCCTATTATGTACATTTCGGTATACGGTGTTTTGAATGTCACCCGTGCCACTACAACCGAACTGGCTATACAAATTCAAAATAGCGGTTACACCGTTTGCACGCCCTCTGCCCCAACACCCGACCCATACAACTATTTTATAGAGCGTGCAACCGAACTTAAAAATCAGTCGGAAAACTATATGGCCCAATGTAAAAGCAGTGTGGCAAGTGCAGAGAATTTTAAAAATATCACCGAAGCAAATCTTGATGCTACAAACGAAGCCAAAAACATCGCTGTTTCAAGCAGTGAATCAGCTTCGAAATCGGCAAACGCCTGTGCAACTGCTTTATCCGAGCTTTCAGAACACGAAAAATTTTTGACCGCACTAAGTAAGAAAATGCAAAACGCTGCAGATTCTGCTTTAAGCTCGGCTTCGAAAGCCGAAACAGCCGTATTAACGGGCATAGAAAACCATAATTCTGAGGGTAACGACCTGGCACATCCTAACATAGTAGAGATTGCAAATACTGCCAAAACTATTGCACTTGGCAAAGCTAATTCTTTATGTTTTGATACTGAAGAACAACTTATCGCCTGGACCGAGGGCAGATTTATTCGCCCCGATGGTAAAACAACATCAGACCTTAATGTAGGCGATAATCTATATATTTTAGAGGTGGACGTTCCCGATTATTGGTGGGATGGCAATTCAATTCAGCCCCTTGGTACAGAAAAGCCTGATTTTTCTGATTACTATACCAAATCTCAAATAGATGCAAGGGTTTCAAATGCAACCTTTAATCTTATAAGTCGAAGCGATTACAATGCACTTTATTCGGCAGGAACCTTGGATGCAGGAAGAATCTACTTTGTTTATGAGGAGGGTTAAAAATGACTTTATTTGATGTTATAACAACAGTTAATAAAGAATTTCCAAATGCTGATGGCGTTGATATTTGCCATATGGTAAATGAATTGCAATTAAAAATAACAAGCGAAATATTTTCGCCGCACGGAATAATCGCTCCCTACGAAAATTTGAACTACAAAACAGACGTAAATACACAATTACTTTTAGATAATGAATATCGCTCAATTTATTTTTACTATATTTATTCACTTCTGTATCTTAAAGAATTGGATTTTGAAAACGCTAATTCATATTCTGTTCTTTTTAACCAAAGCTTTGAGGAATTAGCGATATCGTTCAGACGTAAATACAAGCCCATAAAAAACACTCCGCTTAAAGGAGGTATTTAAATGAAGCTTCCTGTTTTAAACAATTTTTTGAAAGCAAATAATAAGTTTGGTGGATTTGGCGGCATTGAAGAAGACGGTCTTTACGATGCCATAAATCTTGTTTGCAGCGACAAATGTCACACCAGAAATGCAAGAAAAGCAGTAATGCTGTACGATACTACGCCCGACCAAATTATCCCTTGTGAAAATCGTTTGTTTTTTAGATTTGGTAACACTCTAAAGGAAGTTATTAAAAAACCTGATGGTACTCTTGAAGAAAACGGTGCTGAATATTCTCTTAAAAATTTAAATCCCTCTCCTGACCGTAAGGTTATACTATGGGAAGATGAAGTTTATGTTTTGCCCGATAATATTCAAGTAGGAGTGGATAAGTGGTATCCTTTTGGAACTGAATATTCATCCGCCCTGGCTTTTCCTTTTGTAAACGCCCGAACCCTTTTTTATCCAAACAGTTTTGCCAGCAGCAACTATTGTCCTGATGCGGAATTTTTAAGGGTTGGAATGAAACTAAGATTTTCTTGGGTGCCATCAAAGGTGTTCACCATTACGACTATTGAAAAGAAAAACGTCACCTATGAGGAGGGCGTTTTTGAAGAAGGTATTAGAGTAACCCTTGATTCAAACGTTTCAAAATACGATTCAGTACCTACAAACGCAACCGCTGAATATACCAATCCCCAAAACCGTCCAATATTAAATGATTTGGTAATCGGCTATAATCATAGCATATACTTTTGGGGAGAGTCCATAGTTATATATAGCGTTGATTCCGATTACTCATTTTCTTTAAGAGATTTTTTCAAAGAGGGGCAAATGGTAAAAATCAGTGGCTCCTCTCTTGAAGAAAATAACGCTACTCTCAGAATAATTGATATATCAGAACACACACTACGTTTCGATCGAGAAATGGCACCAATATACGAAGCCGATAAGACTATAATAACTATTACGCCGATCATCCCTGATTTTTCTCATTTTTTAATAACTGAAGATAGGCTTTTTGGCATTGAAAATTCTAGCGGAAAATTTTATATTTCGGCACTTAAAAATCCTTTCTTGTTTTATGATAAATCCACATTGAAAGAAGATTCTTGGTCGGTAAAAATCAATGGGAACTGCACCGGTATTGCAGGTTGGAAGGATAACATAATATGTTTTACTGAGGATGGTGGATTTAGAATTTTAGGTTATCACGCCCTGAATTTTGGTTTAAGACAGCTTTCCTTAAACGGTATTAAAAAAGGCTACGGCAATACCCTTGTTCGTGTGGGAGATACCCTTTATTATGCTTCTGAAAAGGGTATTATGAAATATTCAGGCGGTAGCGATAAGAAAATATCCAATTCGATTTTGAAACTCACTCATATAGAATCCACCATTGCCGACGGAACCTTCGTTTATATGCTCTCTAACAACAGAATTTGGGTATATGATACCGAAATGGAGCGTTGGTGGAGTGAGGATGCAGAGAATATAACGGAACTTTTTGAGTTTGGTGGCGAAAAATATTTGCAGTCCCCCGGGGCAATTTATGTAATCGACGAAACAACAAGCACCGCTTGCAAGTGGAGTTTTGAACTGCCCTTTTTAAAAAATCATACCAGCAAAAAGGTTATCCCTCTACACTTTACTCTTGATTATTCATCAGATACAAACTGCGAACTGTCTCTTTATTTTAGAGGTCACGGCCAATCTTATTGGCAAAAATGCGGTAGCTATAACCTGGAAAATGAAGGTACAATTAAAATCCCACTTATTAAAAAACATTCTAAAGATTTTAAAATAAGAGTGGAGGGTAAGGGAACTTTTTCTCCCGATTTATGGTGTATATATTATAAAAACACATAAAAACTCGCCGAAACAATCCGACGAGTTTACAAAACTTATTTAAAAGGTTATAACTTCCAAATGCTCCAACAAAATTTTAACACCTAAAAGTATAAGCACTGCACCACCTATGAATTCTGCCTTGCTTTTGAATTTGCAACCTACTATTCTGCCAATCCATACACCAATAGCCGAAAGAACAAAGGTTATGACACCTATTAAGGAAATTGAACTTACTACATTTACCTTTAAAAAGGCAAGCATAATTCCAACCGCAAAGGCATCAATACTGGTTGCGACTGCCAACGGAAGCATGGCTCTTGGAGAAAAATCGTCTGTATGTACCTCTTCATCCTTTGAAAAAGCTTCTCTTATCATATTGGCGCCAATTACAAAAAGCAGTACAAAGGCGATCCAATGGTCCACCGTTTGCACGTACTCGCTGAAATTCGTGCCTAAAAAATAGCCTATGAGGGGCATAAGTGCCTGGAATCCACCAAAATAAAGTCCTGTTATTATTAGATGACGGGGCTTTATTTTTTTTACGGTAAGACCTTTACAGGTAGCAACTGCAAAAGCATCCATAGCCAAAAGGAATGCCATACCGATTTGTTCAAATATACTCAAAATCAATGACCTCTTTATTTTTAAAAAATAACATTAACATTTTAATATATGAAGCAAGAAAAATCAATATAAAAATTACAAATTTTTTTGTTGCAATAATGTGCCATAAAAGGTATAATAAACATATCTTTAGATTATTTGATAATTTGGAGGCTTTTATGATTAGCTACAATTCAAAAAAACAGATCTTCAAACTTGATACTAAAAATACATCCTACGTAATAGGATTTTTAAGAGATAGGCTTTTGCTTAACCTTTATTATGGCAAAAAATTAAAGGATTTTGACTATGAACTTTCTGACCTGGCTCAAATTGGCAGAGCATTTTCCTCGGTTGAAGAAGGACTTGACGGTGCAGGTCAGGCTGACATTCATTCCCTTGATTTTGCCACCTTTGGTAATGCCGATTTAAGGCTCCCAACACTTCACCTTAAACACTCTGACGGAAGCGTTGTTTCCTCCTTTAAATACCGCAGTCACAAAATCTATGCGGGCAAACCAATTTTAGAGGGGCTACCTGCAACCTACGTTGAAAATGATGCCGAGGCCGACACCCTGGAGCTTGAACTTTTTGACGAGCTTTCAAAGGTTGCCGTTACTTTAATCTACACCGCTTTTAATAACGTAGATGCCATCGCCCGTTCGGTTCGTGTTAAAAACGAGGGCGAACAACCCGTTAATATTTCTCGTATTATGAGTGCAACTATGGATATTCAGTCAGCTGCAAATGATTTTGATATGCTTCATTTAGATGGTGCCTGGGGCAGAGAGCGTTCGGTTAGCCGTCAGCCTATTTTCAAAGGCAATCAGGAGATTTATTCTCGCAGAGGTACTTCAAGCCATCATCACAATCCTTTCTTCGCTTTGGTACATAAAAATGCAACCGAACTTTCAGGTGAGGTTTACGGCTTTAACCTTATTTACAGCGGCAACTTTACCGCAGGTGTGGAATGCGATGCCTACAACACCACTCGTGCTTACATTGGTATAAATCCCTTCACCTTTAACTGGAAGCTTGAAAATGGTGCAGAGTTTCAGTCCCCCGAGGCAATTCTAACCTATTCTAACCACGGTATTTCGGGTATGTCCCAAATATATCACAAGCTCTATCGCACCCGACTTTGCAGAGGCAAGTTCAGGGATATTGAACGCTATGCCCTTATAAACAACTGGGAGGGCACGTATTTTCATTTCAACGAAGAAAAACTTATTGAAATCGCAAAAAAAGGTGCTGAGATTGGTTTAGATCTTTTTGTTTTGGATGACGGTTGGTTCGGTAAACGAAACGATGATAAATCCTCCCTTGGGGATTGGTTTGTAAACCTTGAAAAACTCCCCGGCGGATTAGACGGTCTTGCAGATAAAATCAATAATTTGGGTATGAAGTTTGGCCTTTGGTTCGAGCCCGAAATGGTATCCCCCGACAGCGATTTATTCCGTGCCCATCCCGATTGGGCAATAGGTGTAGAGGGTAGACCATCCTCCCTCGGTAGAGATCAACTTATTTTAGATTTAGCAAATGACGAGGTTTGTGATTACATAATTAAGGTTGTTAGCGACATTTTAAACAACGCCAATATTGAATACGTTAAGTGGGATATGAACCGTAATTTCAGTGAGTTTGGCTCCTTCTATCTCGACTCCGACCATCAGGGCGAACTTTGTCACCGCTATATGCTTGGCCTTTACAGAATTATGGAAACCCTTGTTAACAGTTTCCCCCATATTCTTTGGGAAGGATGCTCGGGTGGTGGCGGTCGTTTTGACGGCGGTATTTTATATTATATGCCCCAAATCTGGACCAGCGACTGCTCCGATGCTGGGGAAAGAATGTTAATCCAATACGGCACAAGCATCTGCTACCCCTTTAGCAGTATGGGTAGCCACGTTTCGGCTATTCCCAACCATCAAGTAAGGCGTGAATGTTCTATGGCAACCCGTGGTGATATGGCAGCTATGGGTCAGTTTGGCTATGAACTTGATATGTCTAAAATGAGCGATGAGGAAATTGAACAGGCTAAAGAGCAGGTTAAATTCTACAAAAAATACGGCGAGGTTTTCCATAAGGGCGACCTTTATAGATTACGCTCCCCCTTTGATACCAACGAAGCCGTTTTAGAGTTTATTTCTGAAGATGAAAACACCGTTATTTTAAACTATGCAAACCGACTTGCTACCATAAATAATTCCATTATAATTATTAAACTTACAGGTCTTGACCCTGACGCTACCTATGAGGAGGTCGAGGCTCACATAGGCGAAAATATCTTTGCCGACAGAATAAGAATCGGCAGAGAATATAGCGGCGAATTTTTAATGAATTACGGACTTAAATTCACAAATCAACGTGATTTTCAAACAACTATGAGAATTTTCAAAAAGAAATAGGGGAACAAAAATGTATAAAAAATTTTTATTTGCACTCGATTTAGAGGGTGTTAATAATGTTGCAGGCAAGCCTTACGAGGGGCTAAATAGCTCTGCCTATGAAGTAGCAAAAAATCAGGCGGCCTTAGAAATAAACGCCGCTGCCGAGGCTCTTTTTGAGCTTGGTGCCCAAAGTATAGATTTATGGGATAACCATGGCGGTGGTGGAAACATAAAAAAAGAGCAACTCGACCCACGTGTTACTCTCCTTGAGGTAGATAGATTTGCTCCCCGTATGGAATTTGCAAAAAACAAATACGACTGTATATGCTTTTTTGGTTATCACACTATGGAAGGTACTCTTGGTGGAGTTTTGGCTCACACAATGAACGGCAAAGAGCATCAGTTTTATAAAATAAACGGCAAATACATAGGGGAGATAGATATGGACGTTGCCATTGCCGCCCAGCGTGGTATGCCATCCATATTCTTTGTAGGCGGTGACCTTACCTGTAAGCAGGCTAAGTCTGTAGTTCCCGAAATTGTTACTGTAATCACCAAAAAGGAAATTTCCCGAAATGAGGCGGAATTCCGTAATAACGATGAACTTTTTGCCGATATAAAAGAGAAAATCCAAATTGCCGCACAAAAAAAG
>JAZSJA010000059.1:0-2990 GCA_045534095.1 Acutalibacteraceae bacterium
AGAACCACACGGTGTTTCCAAACCCCAAATTTTGGACACCTGAGTGAACCTTGTTACTCGCGTTCGCTCGTAATATACAACACAATATAATTTAAGGAGAAATGTATATATGAAAGCAACTGGAATAGTTCGTAGAATAGAGGAATGCGTTATTTTAGGGCAAACCCGCATAAACACTTGATTTTTCGCTGGTTTTCCCCACTGAACGCATTGGTGTCAAAACAGGGATTTTGGAGGATTTTTATACATAGCAAAAGCGAGGGGAAATCCCCTCGCTTTTTGCAGTGCATACTATAAAAACTTTTTAGTTATTTTTCCCGAATACTTCTTTAATTGCCTCAAGGTAACCGTAGCCGTAAAAATCGTCAGGCTCCAAGTAACTTGTTTCTGTCCACTCGTTCCAACTGTTTACCGTGATTAAATGAACGCCTGCCTGCTCGCAGTATTCTTTGGCATATTCCAGGCATTTTTTAAAGTTTTCAGGCGTATTATTGGTGATTATCGGGGTGATATAATTTTTGAAACGGGGGTTATTATCCCAACCAACCGATACGTTTGGAAAATAGGAAACCGAATATTCGTCTTTAATTTCTCTCCAAAGCTTCTTTACGTCTTCAAGCACATCAAGATAATCTCTGTCAACATTGGTCATATGAACAAACTGATAATTCGTCACCGAGCTAAACCCGAGGGTATTTACAAGTGCACTTTCATTTTCAATAGGCTTACCGTCAACGCCGGAATGGTTTCTGATTTCGCCGCTCCAACGGATAAATTGCAGATGTACACCGTCCAAGCCTTCTTTTTGGGCTTCCTTGTTAAGCCACTGCAAAGCATCAATAGTTTCGGCAATCCCGCCTAAACCGTTTATCAAATTGTTAATATCATAAATACTTATAACGGGTTTTCCGTCTATTCGGTAATAGTTCTCACGCTTAAAGTATTGTTCTATCCACCGCTTACCGATAATCTCAAACTGCTCGCGAGTTACAGTACCCTGCCAAATGGTAGATCTCACCGAATCGGAATTACGAATATCCCACAGATGTGTTGCATCATGATTTGCCCACATAATATAGAATTTCATCTTGTTGTTATTAGGCGCTTTCAAAAAGCCGTCATTCAGGCAGTTTTCAAGAAAAGGGCGGTTATCATACCAATACCAATCATAAATAAATACATTGACTCCGTGTGAAACAGCCGCCTCAATTTGTCCGCTCATCACATATGGATCCGCCTCGTTTACATATCCCCACAATGGTTTTCTGTTCCAATGATAACCGTTTGATTTTTCAGAGGAGTTTTTTACAGTTTGCCACTCCCCGATCCCCTCCGGCCAAAAAATTCGACTTCTCGGTTCATCACCGGTATAAGCCGGCCACACATATGCGGCGATATCAATTTTTTTCATATTCTAATCCCTCCAAAAGAAAAATTCTTGTATAATTTATAAATTTATGGTAGTATTGTATCATAAAAGTATTGTATTTTTCTTTGTGTAAAGGGGCAAAAAGTATGCTAAATCGCTCAAATGATGACTTGCCGGTATTTTATACACGCCACAATGATATGATTATGGGCTCCGGCAAACCAATTATTGCTTCCCTTGAAATAAATGATTTTTCATATCTTCACTTTCATGATTGCCTTGAAATTGGTTATTGCGTCAGCGGAAAAGGGATCTGTCTGGTAGAAGATAAGCAATACGCCTTTAAGAAGGGTGATGTTGAGATTATTTTTCCTTTTCAAAAGCATTTATCCAGAAATAGTGAAAAAGAGTCTAGTGTCTGGTATTGGCTCACCTTTAATCCGCACTCACTTATGAAAAAAAGTGGGTTTTTGGCCGAGACTAAGTTAGAACAGGCGATTTACAACGAAATGGGACTCTGCGGTATCTTTTCTCCGGAACAGTATCCTGAGGTTGTTGCTTTGGTAGAACAGTTTTTTGGGGAACTTTTGGAAAAGGATAATACTTCATTGTACCATTCGGAACTTTGTGCCCTATATGTATATCAGCTTTTTATCCGTCTTGCGCGTGTTTCCGAACCTCTGCCAAAATTAAAAGTTAGGCAAAATGTAAAATTACAGACCATATCCCCTGCTCTTGATATTATTTCGCATGCTGTACAAAAAGCGAATACACCGTCTGTAGAAACGCTTGCTTCTTCTTGCAATATGAGCGTTTCAAATTTTCGCAAGGTCTTTTTCGAGGTTATCGGACTTTCTCCTAAAAGTTATATCATGAAATGTTTTATCAACAAGGCGCAGCAACTTCTTTTAACAACAGATAAAAGCATTTCGGAAATATGTATTGAAGCCGGTTTTGGTGATATATCTTGGTTTAATCGAAAGTTTCTTTCCGAAACCGATATGACACCATCCGCTTTCAGAAGCAAATACAGTAAAAGGCTTGCAATTTAAATTTTGAAAACCTGTTTTCTTACCAGTATAAATCTCCCCCGTTTACAGATGAATTTATTGTAAGGCAACTCTAAAAATAGGCAGTTTCGTTTTTTCTAAAGTTTCAACTGCAGTAATTAGAGCAGTGGGAGAGCTATTGCCAAAATCAACATGTATGTATATCCCTCTTGGGTGATCGCCATCGGGTAAACTATCAACATCAGAAACATAATGAATAGGTTTCAAAAAATGGCGTTTGTTATATTGGCTTACAAACTGCTCCAAAGCACTAACGGCAGTTGTGATTTGTTCTTGTGTCGGTTGGACATCCAAAATGATTTCAAAAATCACATCTGGATAACCTTCGCAATAAGCATCAACTCTAAATGCATTGAAACTTTCTAATTTTTCTATAATCGGGTCTGCCATAAAATAACCCCCTATCGATAATTTTTATTTATTATATCACAACCAATTCAAAAAGTAAATTTTAACAGTATAAATTCCCACGAGTTACAAATAATAGTATCACGATTTGAATTTAAAGGAGTTTTTTACACACGAAGTGTGGCAAGGTTCTCGGCACCCAT
>JAZSJA010000060.1:0-45048 GCA_045534095.1 Acutalibacteraceae bacterium
TATATAATAGCATACAGGGGAAATACAATCAAGTTTTTTCAAAATTTTAAATCCTTCTGTCTTGTAATCCAAAACTTACCGAAAGGGCTTTGTCTACCTTATCCATCATAGAAATATCCAAAATTCCCATTTTTTCCTTTAATCGGCGTTTATCTATGGTACGTACCTGCTCAAGTAAAACAATTGAATTTTTTTGAAGCCCCGAGCCCTCAGCCTCAACGCTTATATGGGTAGGTAGGCGGGCTTTATCTTGTTGGCTTGTTATTGCTGCTGCAATAACGGTGGGACTGTATTTGTTACCTATGTCGTTTTGAATTATAAGCACAGGCCTGATTCCGCCCTGCTCAGAGCCCACAACGGGACTTAAATCGGCATAGTAAATTTCACCACGCTTAACGGTCATTTTAAGCATCCTTTCAAAATGGTTGTTTTAATGTACAAACATCATTTGATGTTCGCTAATATTTTTACCCGTGTAATATAATTTAATCATTAAAAGGAATATTTTTTAATTAGTTTCCATATTATATATTATGCTAAAGGCTTTTTTAAGTAACCAAGCTATATGCTGTCATTTTTGGTAAGGAGTATCAAAAATGTGGGTAAAAATACCTTAGAAAACCTCCTCTAAAAAATTGCATAAAAGGTTTTTAGGGGGTAAAATCAGTCGTTTAAAGTGTCAAAAATGGTGTTTTTTGCTCAAAAACCATTAAATTTTATATAAAAATTGATGGTTTTGCACCACTTTGAACAAAAAACCGCCAAATATTACTATTTGTAAAGAAAAAATTACACCGTTTAGGACAAAAAAATTCACATTCTCTAGCAATTTGCACAAAAAGAATACTAAAAGGTTACAAAATGACCCTTTTAAACGAAAATGTTACAGGTTTGTAATCTTTATTTCGAGTTTTGTAACAAAAAAGTTTGGCTATTTTGCATATTAAAAGGTGATTTTTTTGTGTTGACTGTCAAAAGAAAATGTTATATACTGCATAAGGTCCCAAAAAGGGCATCAAAAATATAACCGAGATTACAAATCGGTTTTCAGCAGTAGCAGATGCGTTTTTCCGTGCATCTGAACACCAAATTTAAAATAGGTACTGCTGTAATTACGGAGGTTTATTAATGAGTACAATTAAACTTATGGTTGTTAAATGCGTAACTGCGATTTTGACCAGCACAATTTTGGCATCTACTTTGGTTGCCTTTGCCGCTGCAAATCCTCACAGCACCGTAACAATCATAGACGGTGAAAATGTTTTTGAGCACGACACCCACTATTCTACAGCCGATGAAATCCTCGAGGATGCTGAAATAACTCTTTCAGACGGGGATAAAGCTCAACTTGAAACCGATGCAAAGGGTAATTCCGTTTTAACTGTTAGCCGTGCGTTCCCTGTTTACGTTACAGTAGGTAACGAAACAAAGGTAGTAACTATGCTTGGCGGAACTGTTGCAGATGCTTTAAGCAAAGCAGACGTTGAACTTAACGAGAATACCATTTGTAATTTAAAACCCGAAACAGTTCTCACAAAGGAAACTTATATCGACATAGTTTCCATTAACTATGTTACTGAAAGTTATGAGGAGAGCATTCCTTTTACCGCCAAGGTAGAGTATTCCGATACTCTTAAAAAAGGCGAGAAAAAGGTTATTGCCGGTTCTAACGGAAGCAAAACCGTAACTGTTAAAAAAACCTATAAAAACGGTGTTTTAACCGGTACCGAAACCATTTCTGCAACCGTTACCAAGCCCGCAGTAGATCAGGTTACCATTATTGGTACAAAAGCAAAAGCACAACCTAAAAAGAGTTCTACTGTAAAAAATTCAAGCACTAAAAAAGATACAAGTGCAAAAGGCACAAAATCTTACTCTTCTATTAAAACGGTTTCCAGCCTTACTGCTCCTGCTTCTTTAACCCTTACTTCAAAGGGTATTCCCACTAATTATAAAAAGAAGGTAACCGTTCAGGCTACCGCTTACACCGATCACTCGGGAACCCGTTGCTCCACAGGTGTTTTACCTCAAACGGGTTATATCGCAGTAAATCCCAAGGTTATTCCTTATGGTACTAAGATGTTTATTGTATCTAAGGATGGTAAATACGTTTACGGTTATGCAATTGCGGCTGATACAGGCGGATTTATCAGAAGAAGACCTACCAACGTAGACCTTTTCTTCAATTCCGAAAGCGAATGCCGTACCTTTGGCAGACGTGACGTAGTAATTTATTTCCTTTAAAATGAATATTTAAACATCAAAAACGCTTTGTGTAACGCACAAGGCGTTTTGTTTTTTCCCCATATTTGAATTTTTTATTACTATTTAATTAAAAAATGGAAAATACTATATTTTACAGAAAAAAAGATTACAAAAGACTTGCATTATGATGTATTTTGTGGGATAATAATATGAATAATTATTTTTTTAAGAAAGGAAATGCCAATAAGATGATTACTTTTAATGATGTAAAAAATAATCACGCTGTTTCTGTTTATATTACCAAGTCGGATGAAACGCTTAAAGCCTTAGGGTATACCGAGCATAGCTTTGCTCACGTAACAAAGGTTTCCACTGTAGCAAGTGAGATTCTTTTAAAGTTGGGCTATAGCAAGCAGGATGCAGAGCTTGCTAAAATATCCGGCTATTTGCACGATATAGGCAACATTGTAAATAGGGTAGAGCATTCCCAAACAGGGGCGGTAATGGCTTTTCGTATTCTTGATAATATGGGTATGGAGCCTGAAAACATTGCAACAATAATATCGGCAATCGGTAATCACGACGTAGGGGTAGGTGTTCCTGTAAATCCGGTTGCGGCGGCACTTATTTTGGCAGATAAATCTGATGTTCGCCGTAGCAGGGTGCGTAATAATGATGAAACTACCTTTGATATGCACGATAGAGTTAATTATTCGGTAATCAATTCCGAACTCTTAATAGAAAAGGAAAATAAAATCATAAAATTAAAGCTTCGTATAGATACAACCTACGGCTCGGTTATGGATTATTTTGAAATTTTTCTTGATAGAATGATTCTTTGCCGTAAGGCCGCGGAGCTTTTGGACTATAGCTTTAAGCTTGATATTAACGGTCAACAGTTAATTTAGCATTGTTAAAAGAGGTGTAATTATGGAAAGAATAGCAAGTTTTGAGGTAGACCATCGCTTTATTACACCGGGAATATACATTTCTCGAATAGACGGTGATATAACCACTTACGATTTAAGAACCCGTCGTCCAAACTGCGGCGACTTTATGAATGATAGCATTATGCACACCTTTGAGCATCTTTTTGCTACCTATATGCGTAACAGCGATATTGGAAACAGGGTTATTTATTTTGGCCCTATGGGTTGTGCAACGGGATTTTATCTTCTTGTAAGAAACTCTGAACATAAAGAAACCTTAAATGAGGTTATAAAGGCTTTAGAGAAAATAATAAACCACAAGGGCGAGGTTTTTGGTAATAGTGAAATTGAGTGCGGTAACTATAAAACCTTAAATCTTGAATCGGCGGTAAGCGAGGCTAAAAATTATCTCGCTGTACTTAAATCAAATATGGATACAAATTTTGAATATCCTACTAAGTGAGGAAACTTTTATGAATATAAATGAAATAAAAAAGGCGGTTTTTTCTGCCGCAAGCGAGCTTTTTGAAAAGGCAAACCTTAAAGAAGGTGCAATTGTTGTAATCGGTTGCTCTACAAGCGAGGTAGGTGGCGGCATAATAGGTAAAAGTGGAAGTTTGGAGACAGCCGAGGCTATTTTTGATGGGGCGCGTGAGGCTCTTTCACCAAAAGGAGTTTTTATTGCAGTACAGTGTTGTGAGCATTTAAATCGGGCTATCGTTATTGAGCGAAAGGCATCGGCAGGGCTGGAAATTGTTTCAGCCGTTCCTAAAATGCACGCAGGAGGCTCCTTTGCAACTACCGCCTATTTAAAAATGAAGGACCCGGTGTTGGTAGAGGAAATAAAGGCTGATGCAGGTCTTGATATTGGTGCAACCCTTATTGGTATGCATTTAAAAAGGGTGGCAGTACCTCTTAGATTAGATGTTAAAAAAATCGGAGAAGCACCTTTGTTTGCAGCCTACACCAGACCTAAATATATTGGTGGAGAGAGAGCAGAGTATATTTAATTTTGTATAGAGTTACGTGTTTATATATACAACCTAAAAGGAGCGAAAGTTAATGGCTTATAATACATATGCTAGAAGAACAGGCGAGGCAAATATGTCTTTTGGAAAGCTCATAAGACAGTGTCTTATCAGAACCCTTATAGCCGCCATAATTGGTTTGGTTATTTATATGTCTATAACCTTTGTTGTAACAGGCTTTAATTACAAAAATATAGGTTATGAGATTCTTTACAGCAGAGATGGCGAAAATTTCGAAAAGGTTTACGAATATCGCTATACCGGTAAAGAGGGAGACGATTGGGTTGATGAAAATCTTGAAAAGTATTTAGAGGGCGAGGATAGTGAGTATTACTATAAGCAGAATATCCCAAGTCAGCTTAGTAAATCTACAATGAGCACTATCGCTTGGATAAGTCAAATCGCCTCTTTAATTGTTTGGGGTGCCCTTATATACACCCTTACCTGGAACGTTGGTAACGGTGCGGCGGATAAAAATGAACTTGGCGGTGTAAAGCTTGATAAATTGCGAGGTCTTAAAGCGGGACTTGTGGCTGTTATTCCCCATGCCGTAACCTACTTAATTTTGGTTATAGCAAAAATCATTTACAGCTGCGGCAATTATCTTCCAAGTAAATTTGATTGGGCAATAAGTATTTTTAAAATTTTAAATTTCAATTGTTTTGCTTATAACGACCTTATGATCCCCGGTGAAATAAACACAATTTCGGTGGTCGGAATAATATGCCTCGCAGGGGTGCTTTTAGTGTTACCTTTGATTGCAACCTTTGGCTATGCAATGGGTGTGCGTCACACAAATATTAAAGAAAAAATAGTTTATGAGGATTAAAAAAGTAGGTGTTTTAAATGGGTTTATTTTCAAATAGTTATTATAAAGAAGGCCCCGGTGTAGAAAAAAACGAGCGTAAAAAGAAGAAATTTTTTGCATTTTTTGAAATATATTTCCGTAATTTTTGGGGACTTTTAACGGTTGGTTTTGTGTATAGTGCAATCTCTATTTTAAGTTTGGGATTGGCAAATGGTTTTGCTAAATCGGGAATGACCTATATTGCAAGAAGCATTGGTCGTGAAAAACATTCCTTTTTGTTTTCCGATTTCTTTGATACCATTAAAAAGAATTGGAAACAATCTCTTGCCATTGGTATAATCAACGTTATTTTTATGGCAATTATAGGGGTTGACGTTTGGTATTTCTGGGGCTATATCACCGCTCCCGATCTTAAAGGTACGGCTTTAATGCAAATAATCGGTCTTGGCGTCAGCCTTGGTGTTTTAATTATTGCCACCTTTATTAAATATTATATTTGGACTATGGTAATCACCTTTGATCTTACCATAAAACAGATGATTAAAAACAGTTTCCAATTTGCGTTTTTAAACTTTGGTCGCAATTTCCTTACCGCATTATTGCTTGGTGTTATTTATTTTGCATTTTTCTGCTTATATGGTATAAATGCAGGCTTTGGAATAATAGCAATTATTCTTGTATTAGGTGCAGTACCCGGATTCAAGGCATTATTGGTGCAATTTGTTTCTTTCCCACAGATTAAAAAATATATGATAGATCCCTATTATGCCGAGCATAAGGGTGAAGATATTGAAAAGCGTCGTGCCTTGGGACTTGATATATCCGATGATGAGATAGAAAATGAAGAAAAAGAAGAAAGTATCTTTAGTGATACCGTTGGTTTAGAAAATAGTGAAGATAATTAGTTTTTTCGGAGGAAAAAATGTCAGTTAAAGAAAAGAAAATAGAAATTCTGGAAGATAATTTAGAAAAAAGTCAACATATTCCCGCCATTGCTCTCAGGGGACTTGTTATTTTCCCTCATGACGTAATCCATTTTGACGTAGGCAGAACAATTTCCATAAATGCTATTGAGACGGCTATGAGGGGCAACAGACTTATATTTTTGGTTCCTCAAACCGATATTTCCGTAGATGAGCCAACCCGCAAGGACGTGTACGATATGGGTACCGTTGCTCGAGTAAGGCAGGTTTTAAAAATCGCAGAAGATGGCGTAAGAGTTTTGGTGGAGGGTGTTTATAGAGCCAAGTTAGAGTTTTTTGAAACACGCTCTGAAACCACCTTTGCTACAGTCAAGGCAGTAAATGAAAAAATATCACGCACAAAGGCCGCTTATCGTGAAGCCTTGATTCGTCGTGTTCATGAAGCGTTTGCAAAGTACACCATATTCACTCCCAAAATGCCCAAAGATATTAAAAATACGGTTATGACCTCTCAAAACCCATCCTTTTTGGGTGATTACATAGCTGCCGCATTGCCTATTCCTGTTGATGATAAGCAGTATGTTTTAGAGCAGCTTAATCCCATAAAAAGGCTTGAGGTTGTACTTGATATTCTTAAAAGAGAACTTGAAATTTGTGAAATCGATGCTAAAATAAGCGAGAGAACTCATAAAAATATTGAGGAAAATCAGCGTGAATACTATCTTCGTGAGCAACTCAAGGTTATAAGCGGAGAGCTTTACGGTGAGGATGATCCCGATACCGAGCTCAGAGATTTTTATGACAAGGTTGAAAATCTTAAAGCGGATGAAAAGGTAAAGGATATACTTAAAAACGAGATAAGCAAGCTTTCTAAAATGCCACCCGGCTCCCATGAGGCAACGGTTATCAGAGTCTATCTTGATACCTGTTTGTCTCTGCCTTTTGGTAAAACAACCGTAATAAATACTGATATTAAAAAGGCAGAAAAAATATTAGAAAAAGACCATTACGGCCTTAAAAAGGTTAAGGAACAAATTTTAGAAACTATCAGCGTTTTCAGCCTTAAACCTGATACTAAGGGCAATATTCTTTGTCTTGCAGGCCCTCCCGGAGTAGGTAAAACCTCTATTGCAAAATCGCTTGCCAAAAGTATGGGCAGAAATTTTGAGAGAATTTCCCTTGGAGGAATTCACGACGAAGCTGAGATCAGAGGTCACAGAAAAACCTATATAGGTGCTATGGCAGGTAAAATTATAAAGGCTATTACCTCAGCAGGTAGTACAAATGCACTTATCCTACTTGATGAAATTGATAAGCTTGCCGCCGACTATAAAGGTGATCCCGCATCGGCACTGTTAGAGGTTCTTGATGCTGAACAAAACAACACCTTTGTTGACCATTACATTGACTTCCCCTTTGATTTAAGCGATATTTTCTTTGTAACAACGGCAAATAATATTGAGAATATCCCTGCACCCCTTTTAGATAGAATGGATGTTATTGAGCTTCCCGGTTATCTAAGAGAGGATAAATTCCAAATCGCTAAACGCCATCTCCTTAAAAAGCAGATGGAAAAGCACGGACTAAATTCTGCTAATTTCAAAATGGATGATGCAGTTATAAAAGAACTTATTGACCATTATACCCGTGAGGCAGGCGTGCGCCGTTTAGAGCGTAGAATTGCTGACCTTTGCCGCAAATCGGCTCGCAAAATCGCTGAGGGTGAAGCCAAAGTTAAAATCACCGCTAAAAATCTTACTGAGTTTTTAGGTAAGCATAAGTATACTGCCGAGTGTATCTTGCCTGAGAGTGAGGTCGGCATTATCAACGGTCTTGCTTGGACTGCCGTTGGTGGCGAAATAATGCAAATGGAAGTGTTGGCAGTTGAGGGTACAGGTAAAATAGAGCTTACCGGTTCTCTTGGTGAGGTTATGAAAGAATCGGCGTCTGCCGCTGTAACCTGGGTACGTGCCAACGCCGCCGCTTACGGAATAGATTCCGATTTTTACAAAAATAAAGATATCCATATCCACGCAACTGAGGCCGCCGTTCCTAAAGACGGTCCCTCTGCGGGTGTTACAATGGTAACTGCATTGGTTTCGGCTTTAACGGGTATTCCTATAAAAAACACCGTTGCCATGACGGGTGAGGTGACTATCCGTGGCCGCGTGCTTCCCATAGGCGGTCTTAACGAAAAAACTATGGCGGCATATCGTGCGGGGGTTAAGACGGTTATACTTCCTAAAAAGAACGAGCCTGATTTAGAAGAAATTGAACCTAAGGTGCGTGAGGCATTAGAGTTCGTTACGGTTGATAGGGTTGAGCAGGTTTTAGAGATTGCACTTGAAAATGTTAAAAAATCCGAGCCTAAAGCAAAAATCACCCCTGATTTTGGTCGCAAATCCACAATCCCTGCAAAAGCAAGACCGTAAAAAAATCCTATTATTAAAGGTGTTTCTATGAATTACAATAATGTAAGCTTTGAAGCCGCTTTTGGCGATCCAAAGCAGTTTTTAGAGTCAAATGTTCCGGAACTTTGTTTTGCGGGACGCTCAAACGTTGGTAAATCCAGCCTTATAAACAAGGTGTTAGGGCGAAAATCTTTCGCCAGAGTCAGCACTAAACCCGGCAAGACCATAACCATAAATTTTTATAAGTTGGATGGGGTTCGCCTTGTGGATTTACCCGGCTACGGCTATGCTAAAATATCGGGAAATGAGAAAATGCGTTTTGCCCGTTTAATGGAAGGATATTTTAATGAGGGCAGAAATATTAAAAATGTTTTCTCCCTTATAGATATGCGTCATAGCCCTACTGCTGATGATATTGATATGTTAGACTTTTTGCTTCAAACGGGGCTTCCATTTACAGTAATACTTACCAAAAGTGATAAGTTAAATAAAACCGAGCGAGAAAAACGTCTTGCTGCGCTTAAAGATGAACTTGCATTTTTACCTGAGGATATTGAGGTTATACCCTTCTCTGCCGAAAAGGGTGAGGGTGTAGAGCGAGTTAGAGCTATTATTGAGGAGAAAGCAGAATAAAAATGGAATACGGACTTAGTATAAAGAATAATCATTTATATTTTGGTGGTGCCGATACGGTAGAACTTGCAAAGGAGTATGGCACACCACTTTACGTTTTTGATGAACAGCTTATAAGAGAATACTGCAGAGATTTTAAAAAATCCATAGAAGCCTATTACGATGGCAATGGTATGGTGCTTTATGCAAGCAAGGCTTTTTCCTGCAAGGAAATGTACCGAATTGCAAATGAAGAGGGCATAGGCGTTGATACTGTTTCGGGTGGCGAAATTTATACCGCCCTTTCGGTAGGCTTCCCCGCAGAAAACATCTTTTTCCATGGCAACAATAAAACCGATGCAGAGCTTGCCTATGCTATTGAAAATAATATAGGACATATTGTTATTGATGATTTTTCAGAGATCGATCGCATTAGTGAAATTGCGGAAAAAATGGGCAAAACTGTTACGGTTATGCTCCGAATAAAACCCGGTATAGACGCCCACACTCACGACTTTATTAAAACGGGTCAAAACGACTGTAAATTTGGCTTTACTCTTGAAACGGGTGAGGCTTTTGAGGCGGCTAAAAAGACAATCAATACCAAAAATCTTAATCTTTCAGGTTTTCATTGCCATATTGGTTCTCAAATTTTCTCTACCGACCCGTTCTGCCTTGCTGCAGAGGTTATGGCAAAGTTTATTGCAAAGGTTAAAAACGAAATCGGTTATGAGGTAAGTGAACTTAATCTTGGGGGTGGATTTGGTATTCGCTATACCGATGAGGATGAGCCACTTCCGTACTCTGAGTTTATGAATAAGGTGTCAGGGGAATTAAAAAGAGCCTGCGCCGAGCTTGGAGTAACGGTTCCAAAGGTGTTTATCGAGCCAGGCAGAAGCATTGTAGGTCCTGCGGGAATCACTCTTTACACAGTTGGTAGCATTAAAACCATCCCCGGTATTCGTACCTACGTTTCCATAGATGGTGGTATGACAGATAATCCACGCTACGCCCTTTACGGTGCGAAGTATGACGTAGTTATTGCAAATAGAGCCGAAGAGCCGGCCGATTTTGTTGCAACAGTTGCGGGCAAATGCTGTGAAAGTGGCGACTTAATAGGTGAGCATATAAAAATGGCTACACCAAAAACAGGCGACATTATGGCAGTTTTGGCAACGGGTGCTTATAATTACTCAATGGCAAGCAACTATAACAGAACCCCTCGCCCCGCCGCTATAATGGTTAAAGACGGCAAGTCTAGGGTAGTGATTAAAAGAGAAACCTTTGAAGATTTAGTTTCTAAGGACGTTTAAAATAAAAGCAGAAGAAGTAAAAATTCAAACTTCTTCTGCTTTTTAAATTTTGTATTCGTTTATAAAATATAGTAAATTCAGCGTTTTTATATTGTATTTTTTTGAATTACTTTGCTTTTTTATGCATATTTCAAACATTACAGTAAAATTCTTGAAATAATTATTAGCATATGATAAACTTAAAATGACAATTTATGTAAATTGGGGGATTTTTAAATGCAAAAAATTTCTTTAAATGGCAATTGGAAAGTGAAAAACATTTCAACAGGTGCCGAATATTCAGCAACCGTTCCGGGTGATATTCATAACGATCTTTTGAAGGCTGAGGTAATTCCTGACCCTTATTATTCTGATAATGCAAATAAATGTGGTTGGGTAACCGAGCAGGATTGGCTTTATGAAAAAACCTTTGAGGTAACAAAGGAGATGCTCCGCAATAAAATCAAACTTGTTTTTGACGGCATCGATACATATTCTGAAATCTTAATAAACGGCAAAAAAATAGCCGATACCGACAATATGTTCCTTAAATATTCATTTACAGTAAATGAGTATTTAAAGGAGGGTGAAAACACAGTAGCTGTAAATCTTATTTCCATAAAAGAGGCGGCTAAGCAGTTCCCAGAGGAGGGATATTTTGGTTGCTTTAACGTTCAGCGTATATTTATGCGTAAGGCACAGTGTCACTTCTCTTGGGATTGGGCACCAAACTTCCCCGCAATGGGAATTTGGCAGGACGTTGAACTTAACGTTTTGGATGGTGGCGAGATTAAATCGGTTACCATACATCCCTATTTAGATGGCAGAGCCTCCTTCTTTGTGCATCTTTCTGAGGATTTTGATAATGAAGCTGTTGGTGATAAAGCTCTTAAAATAAAGGTTTTTGATTCGGACGTAACGGTAGAGAAGACCTTTGCTGTGGATGGATATAAAAATGCCTTCAATATTAAGGTGGAAAATCCAAAGCTTTGGTGGCCTGTTTCAATGGGTGAACCAAACTTGTATAATTTTGAGGTTAGCTTAGTTGAGGATGGAAAAGAAACCTATAAAAAGTGCGGTCGTTTTGGTTTCCGTACAGTTGAGCTCGATCAATCTCCCATTGATGAAAATAAATTCGCTTGTAAGGTTAAAATCAATGGTGAAGAGGTATTTTTAAAGGGTGCAAACTGGATACCCCTTGATATTATGACCGGTTGCATAACCAAAGAAAAATATGAGGCTGCCATTTCTAAGGCAATAGAAGCTAACTTTAACTGCTTGCGTGTTTGGGGCGGCGGTATTTATGAAAAGGATATTTTCTTTGATTTATGTGATGAAAAGGGCATCTTGGTGTGGCAGGATATTCAGCTTGCTTGTGCAGATATCCCTGATGATTACCCCGGCTTTGCCGATCGTATGATCGAAGAGGTTGAATATCAAATTACAAGAATTCAGTGTCATCCAAGCTTCTTTGTTTCTACAGGAGGTAACGAAAAAACAGGTGCATTCGGCAAGCAAAAAAGTCGTGGCGACCGGTTGGTTTACTACACCTTGCGTGGAATTTGCCAGCATTTAGACGGCACAAGACCCTATATGCCATCCTCACCTTATTCCTTTACCGATAGCGGTAACTCATATCACAGCGGTGACAGTCACGTTAATAGTTACCAAACTGCTCGTGCTAATAACAAAATGGGCGAGTTCCGTGAAATCTTAATGGATTTAGATGCTTCTATGGCTTCTGAAATTGCCGTTCAGGGTGCATCCCGTTTAGAGGGACTTAAAAAATACATCCCTGAGGATAAACTGTGGCCTGTAAACCATATTTACGATTTGCATTTCACTCGCAATCCCTATGATGGTACAGGCACAACCTTTGTTGAGCAGCAGATTGAAGCAGCAGGTATTTTGTTTGGCGAGGCAGATAACGTAAACGATTTTGTTAAAAAATCAATGGCACTTCACGCCGAGTTTGTAAAGGCAGATAGCGAATTTCATAGAGCGAGAATGGCACGTTGCGGCGGTGCAATGTTCTGGATGTTCTCCGATATTTGGCCAAGCGGAACTTGGGCAATAGTGGATTATTACCTTATCCCCAAAGCCTCTTACTACGCCGCAAAGCGTTCCTATGCGGCAATTACCCCCGTTATTACCAAAATTAAGGGCAAGACCGCTCTTTATGCCATTAACGATACCTTAAATGAGGTTAGTGGAAAACTTACCCTCCGTTATACCGATGTTAAGGGAAACATCTCTTTGGAAAAAGAGTATCCCGTTACATTGTCGGCAAACTGCTCTACCATGATAGAGGAGATTGAAAACCTTATTGAAGCAGGCTCTAACAAAATTTTTGTTGCCGAGTTTGAAATGGACGACAAATCGGTTAAAAACTATTATTATCCCGATTTATGGAAAGATATTTCTTGGGAAAATCCCGAGTTGGAGATTAAAATCGACCGTAAGTGCGATAAATGTGCAACCCTTACTATTACCGCTAAATCTTCATTTGCACGTATGGTAAACGTTTTGGTGCCTGATTTTGCAAGTACCACTATTTCGGATAACTTCTTTGATATGGAAAAAGGCGAAACCAAGGTAATAGAACTCAAAGCTGACAAACCTTTTGAAACTAGTGAAATTCAGGTTCTTAACTGGCTTGATAAGTGGGAGAGATAATATATGTTTATTAACGGAATAGGAAATCTCACCGCCGAGGAAGAAAAATGCCTGATCTCTTTAAAGGAATCAGAAAATGGTCTTTTTAAAGAGGGTGAAGAGGGCGTTTTGGCCGTTTATTCAACCCTTGATAAAAAAATAGAACTTGTTGAATTTAAAAACAAAACTTTGGCTTACGTAAAATCTTCTGCAGGACATCCCGCTATTTATGAGCTTAAACAACCTGAATTCAAAGGCCCTGCCGAGGCGGTGCTGATGGATTTGGACGGTACCAGCGTTCATAGTGAGAGTTTTTGGATTTGGATAATCGAACAGGTTACCGCCCATATGGTTGGGGATAAAAACTTCAAGTTTGAACCCGAAGATTTGCCCCATGTTTCGGGTTATTCGGTAAGCGAGCACCTTTCATATTGCATTAAAAAATATGCACCCAATTTCCCGCTTAAAGATGCGGTGGATAAGTATTTTGAGATTACTGAATATGAAATGGAAGAAATTATGCAGGGTAGAGGTAAACCCGGTGCATTTACCCCCGCACCCGATTTAAAAGAATTTTTATACACCCTTAAAGAAAATGGCGTTAAAATAGGTCTTGTGACCTCAGGACTTTACCAAAAGGCATGGCCTGAAATTCTTAATGCATTCCAAACCCTTGATATGGGCGATCCTAAGGATTTTTATGACGCCATAATTACCGCGGGTACTGCCATTCGTAAAGGTCAATCAGGCACATTGGGCGAAATAGAGGCAAAGCCTCATCCTTGGCTTTACGCCGAAACTGCTATGGCTTTAGGCGTTAGCGATAAAAGTAAAATAGTGGGTATTGAGGATTCTGCCGCAGGTGTTATGTCCATTAGGCTTGCCGGTTTTGCGGCTCTTGGCGTAGCGGGAGGAAACCTTGCCCCCTCCGGTATGTTGCCTTTTCTTTACAACCGTAAGGAAAACGAAAGCCTTATGTCCCTTATACCAATGATTTTAGGTAAATAAAGGGAAATATGAAAATAAATTTATAATAACAAAAACGCGGAAGAAGTTGGTTAAGAACTTCTTCCGCGTTTTTTTATACTTTGGTTTAAATTATTTATCTTCGGGGACCTCTTTGTAAAGATTGAATCTGAAAAGTAAGGTTTCGTCCTCAGGGTTGGAGCAACGGATTTTAGCCTCGGATATTTCTGCACCCTTTAAAATGTTTGCAATACCAATAATCTGGCAAAGTTTGGATTTTAAGTTAAGCACGTCACCATCGGCGGTTTCTAAAAATACGTCGCCCTTGCAGTGGTCAAGAGTTTTAATAAAATCACCAAAATCTGCGTTGTGTAAAGCAATATCGTTACCATTAATCATTAAAAACACTCCTTTAAAATATTATTTGTAGCAAAATTAAAAATTATGATTATAATCAAAATCACAATGGCTTAAAATTTCTTTAGCCATCATAACAGCACCCATTCTGTTGGGGTGAACTCTATCCCAAGCAATTGAGGATGAGTGACGATACTTTAAATATTTATTATACATTGCTTGAAAATCGACAAAAATCAAACTGTATTTTTCGGCAAGCTCCTTGCAAATGGCGGTGTATTCATCCATTTTTGCACGCATTAGGTCGGCCTTGTTAGGCTCCATATAATAAGGAGAACATAGAAAAATGCCTTTTACAGTAAGTTCGTTTTTAATGCGTAAAATCATTGTTTCAAGATTTTTTCTATAATCCTCGGGCGTAACTGCAGAATCGGGAATTGCAGGGACGTCAAACTGACGCCACACGTCGTTTATACCAATGCAAATTGAAACCCAGTCAGGATTGAGGTTTATAACAGCATCATCAAAACGGTTTAAAAGATCTCTGCTTGTGTTGCCGCTTACACCTGTATTTGTAATGCGAAGATTTAATTCCGGGTAGCAAGCAACAAGTAGATTTTCAATCTCACGCACGTAACCGTGACCAAGACTGTCAAAAAGACCTTCACCAACGGGTTTTGTACATCCGGCATCGGTTACGGAGTCGCCGGTGAAAACAATTCTGTCCATATTTTCAAAAGTCATTTAAAACACCTCTGATATATTAAACGTTGAATCTGAATAAAACAACGTCGCCATCCTGCATTACGTATTCTTTACCCTCGCTGCGAACAAGGCCCTTTTCTTTAGCGGCGGTCATACTGCCACATTCCATAAGATCTTTAAATGCAACAACCTCAGCACGAATAAATCCACGTTCAAAATCGGTGTGGATTTTGCCTGCTGCACCGGGAGCTTTGGTGCCTTTTGTGATTGTCCAAGCACGAACCTCAGGTTTACCGGCAGTAAGGTAGGAGATAAGACCTAAAAGGTCGTAACAGGTTTTAATAAGACGGTCAAGGCCGGATTTATCAAGACCTAAATCAGTAAGGAAAAGTTCCTTTTCTTCCATAGATAGTGATGCAATTTGAGATTCCATTTCAGCACAAATAGGAAGGGTTTCTGCACCCTCGGTAGCGGCGATTGCCTTTACTGCCTGAAAACGTGCATTATCCTCAATACCGTTTGCAAAATCGTCCTCACTCATATTACAAGCGTAAATTACAGGCTTAGCAGAAAGAAGTGGCATTTCTGCTAAAATTTCTGCCTCTTTTTCATTTGTTTCAACTGCACGTGCAGAAACGCCATTTTCAAGCTCCTTTAAAAGACGCTGTAAAAAATCAACCTCGGGAGCTAAGGATTTATCACCCTTCATAGCCTTTGCCGATTTATCAAGACGTCGGGAAACCATTTCCATATCTGAGAGGATTAACTCTATGTTAATAGTTTCAATATCGCGAGAGGGGTCAACCGAGCCCTCAACGTGAATGATATCATCGCTTTCAAAACAACGAACAACGTGCACAATAGCATCAACCTCACGGATGTGAGAGAGGAACTTGTTACCAAGACCTTCACCTTTAGATGCACCTTTTACAAGGCCTGCGATATCAACAAACTCAATAACAGCAGGGGTGTATTTTTCGGGGTCGTACATTTTAGCCAAAGCATCTAAACGCTCATCGGGAACGGCAACCATACCCACGTTAGGCTCAATGGTGCAAAAGGGGAAGTTTGCCGATTGAGCACCTGCATTTGTGATTGCGTTAAAAAGAGTGGATTTACCTACGTTAGGCAAACCAACGATACCTAGTTTCATAAATTCTTTTTCTCCTTGAAATTTTGTTTATGCTAAAGCATAACATTACATTCTAATTATAGCATATAGGCAATAAAAATCAATAGTTAAATTGAATTATAGGTGATTAAATTATATTTGTTTACATATGCTTGTTTTTATATTCCAGAGGTGACAGTCCTATTTGCCTTTTGAAAATTTTACACAAATAGGATGCGGAGCAAAAACCAACTAAATCAGCAATTTCATCCAAAGTTTTTTCGGGTGCATCCAGTAGCATTTCTTTAGCCATATTTACCTTTTTGTTAAGAATAAACTCCATAGGCGGAACACCAAAATTCCTCACAAAAAGTCGACGGAGGTGGGCGGGGGAGTACCCCGAGATTTTGGATAAATATTCAGGTGTTATTTTTTTAAAATAGTTAATGTTTATGTATTCTACCGCAGATAAAAGTTTGTTGTACTCGGTAGAATCTTTGCTTTTGTTTAATTCCTTAGAGCAAAGAATATAAATGAGCCGCAAAAACAGTTCTGCAATTTTAATTTTATAAAGGGGTGACTCCGAGCGGTGAAATTTACTTATATCCTTAAAAAGATATAAAGCATTAGCACCCTTTGTTACGGTGCTTATTTGAAAATTGTAATTTTCCTCACAAAAAAACGAGATAAAATAATATGAAAGATACCCATTTCCGTAATTGGATAATTTTACGTTTTCAAAGTCTTTAATAAAAATAACGTCTCCCTCGTTGCAAAGGTATTTGGCACCGCCAAGTTCTATTTGGCATACCCCCGACTCAATGCAGTAAATAGTGGCAAATTCATTTGTTTTCTCCCATTTCCACCCTACACGATGCTTATAATATCCCGCATTTTTAAAGGCGGAGATTGGATTGTTTGTAAAATTATCAAAATTGTTTATATTTTTCATAAGTCCAACACCCTTTAAATTATATTTATATTTTACAACAGCCGGCATACTCTGTCAACACAAAAATGAGCGAATTGTTATATAATATGAGCGGTATTTGTATTGATTTGTGCAATGTTTGATTGTATAATTACAATAGTTTTGGTTAGAGTAGGTGTTTTTATGAAAGTTTTGGTTGCAATAGAACAAGATAAAACTTTTGAAAGTTTTTTCACAAAGGAGAACATCTCTTTTGCAGAAGAACTAGGCGAAATAATATGGCTTGATACTAAAAATGCAACAGAGGACCAATTAAAAGAAAAAATAAAAGATTGCGACGTTTACCTTACCGGTTGGGGGTCTCCGCCAATTACTCCACAGCTTATTGAAAGTGCGCCAAATTTAAAGCTTATTACACATTTGGGATCCACAGTTGTTCCCGTAATTTGTGACGAGGTTTATGAAAAAGGCATAAAGGTAATAAGCGGTTTTAATTATTTTTCTAAATCCACCGCCGAGGGCGTTGTGGCATACGTTTTATCCTTTTTGCGTAAAATTCCTTTTTACTCAACCCGACTTAAAGAAAGCAAAATTTGGAGAGAACCCGACGATTATACCGACGGCATTATAGATAAAAAAGTTGGTATAGTTGGCTTTGGCGGCGTTGGTAGATACCTTGCAAAAATGCTAAGTAATTTTGATGTAAATATAAGTGTTTATGATATATTAGAAATATCTAAGCAGGATAAAACAAATTACGGCATTGAGCAGTGCGGTATAGAAGAAATCTTTTCCGCTTGCGATATAATTTCTTTGAATTTGCCCTATAACGCTAGAACCTATCATTTAGTAGATGATACGCTACTTTCAAAAATAAAAGCTGGCGCTCTTTTGGTGAATACCGCTCGAGGAGCAATAATAGATGAAAACGCCCTTATAAACCATCTTCAAAAAGGAAAATTCAACGCAGTTCTTGACGTGTATGAAAAAGAGCCTATTGATATGGAAAATCCATTGCTTTCTTTGGACAACGTGTTGTTATTACCTCATCAGGCGGGTCCAACGGTGAACTTGCGTACCGTAATTACTCGCCAGCTTATAAAAGAAAGTGCGGATTTTATAGATAACGGGTTACCACTAAAAAATGAAATATCTGCTCAAAAAATCAAAAATATGTCAAAGTTTTAAGGAGAAAAAATATGCTTAATTCACCATATAAAAAGCCATATATAACCCCACCTAATGAACATCCAAGAGTTATGCTTAGAGAATCTGACAGAGAAAGAATAATAAGCAATCTTTCTCACGAAGAAAACCGTCGTGCCTTTGAACTTTGGCAAAGAATTTGCAAAAAAGATTTTCGAGACTTTTATGATGACATCACTATTGGCAAATATAATCTTATGGTTTGCTTTATGATAGAGTCAAAGGCTTTTGAAGCATGGGTTGAAGGAAGCGAAACAAAAGCAAGAAGCATTATTGATTATACCAAAAAAATAGTAGATTATTTTAGTACCGACCGCAACGTTAATCTTATGTTTTGCCGTTATGTAGGACATTTAGTTTTTGTTACCTCTCTTGTTTATGACTGGTTATATAAATATCTAAGCGATGAAGAAAAACAATTTTTCATCTCTAAATGCGAACTGTTTTTAGAGGCAGGAATGGAGGTAGGCTATCCCCCAACCAAGCAACGCGATACCCACTCTCATTCCCATGAGGCCCAGTATCTTCGTGATATGTTGGCATTTTCTATTGCTACTTATAACGAGCGCCCTGATATATATGACTTTGTTGTAGGTAGAATTATAAACGATTTAGTACCTTTTTATAAATTCAGTTTTTCGGCAGGTATACATAATCAAGGTGCATCTTATGGTGCATATCGTCAGGTTTCTGTTCTTTGGGCTCAACTACTTATTTACCAAATGAGCGGAAAGAAAATCTTTGATGAATGTGTAGAAAGTGCAGATTGTTATTATTATCTCACCCGCTCCGATGGTGAAAATTTACGTATTGCAGATGATTGCCATGATGATAAAGATGGCGGTCATTCAATAAAACACCCCTTTACAATTATAAATTTCTTTGCGGCAGCTTTAACAGGCAATGAAGCTTACAAAAAATATTATTTTGAAAATTATCGTGATGAGGTTTTAATGCCAACCAACTACGGAATGGATTTATACAAAACTGCCGTTTACGGTGAAGGTCTTTATTCCCCTGTTGTTCATCTTATATTCAACCGCCTCACAAAGCCTTTTACACCCGCACCTTATGAAAAAGCAAGATATTTTCCATATCCTGCAGGTATTACAATTTATAAGGATGAAGAGAAAAAGACAAGCGTTTATATGAAAATAGGCGAACTTTGGTGTCAAGGTCACGAGCATTTTGACGTAGGTGATTTTCAGATATATCATAACGGCATTTTGGCATCAAGTTCAGGCGCTTATTATTGGTATGGTTGTGAACATTTTTATAATTATGATACCCGTACATCCTCCCATAACTGTCTTACAATTCGTGATCCAAAGGTCAAAACTTTAGGGCAGATAACCGAATGGGGTAAAACCTTCGATTATATAGATGATGGCGGCACTCGTATGCCAAAGCCTACTACTGATTATAATCTTGAGCCTGATTTGGCACTCGCTTGGCAACGTGACTGCAAAATGGCAAAGGTATTATCCCATACAGAAACCGACGAAAAAATCGAAATTGTAGGCGATTTAAGTATGGCCTACCCAGACACAACCGAAAAGGTTATAAGAAAAATGACCTTTTTACCCAAAGAGGGCGAAAATGGTATATTCACTGTAGAAGATGAGGTTGTTTCCAAAAGCGAAGATTTTATAAAGAGTTTTCATATTCATATGATGGAAGAACCCCAAATCGATGGTAATATTGTCACCATTAAACACAAGGGCGGAAAACTCAAATGCACCGTTATTGAACCTCAAAATGCAAATATTACTGCAATTGGTGGCGGCGATAATCGTTTTACCATAGTTGGTATTCCTATACCAAGCGAAAAAACAGAAAATCGCGAATGTGGTTGGGGTAAAGTTATTATCTCCCCTACCGATAAATCAAAAACACATAAATTCAAGGTTCAAATGGAAATACTTGACGTTCAAATCTAATGGTCAGTAATAGCGAAAAACACATTAAAACTTTTATAAGGAGAAAATAAAATGCAACGTGAACTTTGGACAGAGGAAAAATTAAATAATCTTTTATCGAACCCAAGTGATGCATTGGTAGAGGATATAAAAAAGATAAAAGGCGATATTATGGTGCTTGGTGCAGGTGGCAAAATGGGTCCAAGCCTTTGCTTGCTTGCAAAAAAAGCCATAGATAAAGCAGGCGTTTCAAAAAAGGTTTATGCCGTATCTCGTGGTAGCGATAAAATCAGCACCGAACTTATGGAAAACAACGGAATAGAGGTAATTGCTTGCGATTTGTTGGATAAAGAAAAACTTTACGCTCTGCCCGAGGTAGATAACATTATTTATATGGCAGGTAGAAAATTTGGCACCGACGGAAACGAGTGGCAAACTTGGGCTATGAACGCTACTTTACCCGCTTTTGTGGCCGACAAATTTAAAAAATCTAACATAGTTGTATTTTCATCGGGTAATATTTATCCAATCGTGCCACTTCATACAGGTGGTTGCACCGAAAATGATAAGGTTTTGCCTAACGGTGAATACGCAATGAGCTGTCTTGCACGTGAACGCGCTTTTGAATATGCCGCTAACACATACGGTACAAATATTTTTATTTACCGTCTAAATTTTGCAGTTGACCTTAGGTACGGCGTTATTTTTGACGTTGCAAATAAAATATTAAAGGGAGAGCCAATAAGCCTTTCAACCCCTTGCTTTAATTTTATTTGGCAGGGTAGCGCTAATGAGTACGCAATTAGGGGATTGTTGCACGCCTCTCATCCCGCAACTGTTATGAACGTAACAGGCCCCGAAACAATTTCTATTAAAAAAATGGCAATAAAACTTGGTGAGTACCTTGACAAAACACCAATTTTTGAAAACGAATGCGGAAACGATGCATATTTGAATGATGCATCAAAATGTATGGAGTTATTTGGTTATCCTTCAGTTTCTGCCCAAACTCTTATACGTTGGCAGGCAGAATGGCTACTTGACGGCGGAAGAACCTTAGATAAACCTACCCATTTTGAAGAAAGAAAAGGAAGTTATTAATTATGAATAGAAATTTAAAAGCCTTGGAAATTCTAAAAGCGGGTACTGTTATTCCTGCAACCCCTTTAGCCTTAGACGAGAACAGAGAATTTGATGAATATTCACAACGTCTACTAATGAAATATTATTTAAACTGTGGTGTTGGCGGTATCGCGACTGCAGTGCATTCAACACAGTTTGAAATCCGCGATCCAGAGGTCAATTTATTTGAGAGAATCTTAAAATTGGTGTCAGATGAGATTGATGATTTTGAAACTAAAACAGGTAAGGTAATAGTTAAGATTGCCGGTGTTTGTGGTAAAACAGAGCAGGCAGTTTTGGAGGCGGAACTTGCTAAAAAATACGGTTACGATGCAATTCTCCTTAGCCCCGGCGGACTAAATGATTCAACGGAAGATGAGCTTGTTGCCCGCACCGAGGCCGTTGCAAAGGTTATGCCTGTTGTTGGCTTTTATTTGCAAACCGCAGTAGGCGGCAGAAAATTCTCTTATGAATATTGGCAAAAAATTTGCGAAATTCCAAATGTGGTTGCCATAAAAGCGGCTCCATTTAACCGTTATATGTCTTTGGATGTTGTTCGTGCTGCAGCCCTTTCCACAAGAAACGACGAAATAACTCTTTATACCGGAAATGATGACAATATAATAACCGATTTGACTACCACGTACAGATTTGAAATTGATGGTAAAGTCTATGAAAAAGGTTTCGATGGTGGACTTCTTGGTCATTGGTCGGTATGGACAAAGCGTGCAGTAGAGTTTTTTGAGCTTTGCAAAAAAGAAAAGGCTAATGGTAGCATATCTGCCAAAACAGTATCACTCGCTAATGCCGTTACCGATTCAAACGCCACCCTTTTTGATGTTGCCAATAACTTTAAGGGTTGCATACCGGGACTTCATTACGTGCTTAAAAAACAGGGACTTATGAAAAGTCTTAACTGTATAAATCCTAATGAAATATTGTCACAAGGTCAGGCAGAGGAGATAGAACGAATTTATACTATGTACCCTCATCTTGTAGATGATGATTTTGTTAAAGAAAATATTGAAAACTGGAAAAAAGATTTATAAATAACGATATATTTATTAAAAAATCCTAAAAACGCTCCAAACAGAAAAGTTTGGAGTATTTTTTTCTCATGTTTTATAAAAAAATACAAATTTCCTATTGATTATAAACCTTATTAATGTTAAAATATTACTATATATGTTTATTTGAATTTTTTTAGAAAGGCGAGTGAAATAATGCAGGTGATATGGGATGCATTGAAATCCTTTTGGGAGCTTATTGTTTATATTGTTTCAAACATTCGTATAGTAGATATTTTGGATATTTTAGTTATTGCCTTTCTTATTTATAAATGCATTGAATTTTTCAGCAAAACCCGTGGTGGTCAGCTTGTAAAAGGTCTTATCCTTTTGCTGGGTGTTGCTCTTGTTGCAAATTGGTTGGATATGGTTACCGTAAACTTCTTGATGGTACGTGTAGTGGATTCCTTGCTTATTGCAGCAGTTATTATATTTAGCCCCGAGATACGTCGTGCTCTTGAAAGGGTTGGTAACAGTAATCTTGGCCTTTTGGGTAAGGGTGTCGCCAGTGATTCGGAAGAGGAGCGTATGTTGAAATGTATAGATGCCGCTTGCAAATCTGCCGGATCTATGCAGGAGCAAAAATGTGGTGCTTTAATGGTTTTTGAAAGAACCACACAGCTTGGTGAAATTGTTGCAACAGGAACCCTTGTTGATGCTGAGGCAACGGCGCCTCTTATAAGCAATATATTTTATCCAAAATCACCCCTTCACGATGGTGGAATGATTTTGAGACAGGGCAGAATATATGCGGCAGGCTGCATTTTACCTCTTACACAAAACAGCGGTCTTAATAAAGAACTGGGCACCCGACATAGAGCGGCTATTGGTATGAGTGAAAATTCCGATGCAGTTGTTGTAATTGTTTCGGAGGAAACGGGAATTATCTCTCTTGCAGTAAACGGTGAACTCCGCAGAGGCTTTGATGCCATTACTCTCCATAGTGAACTAACAGAGCTTCTTATTGAATCCTCTAATGCAAATACAGGATTTTTTGGCAGAATTAAAGGCGTTTTCACAAAGAAAATCGATGAAACTAACGATGAACCTGAAAAAAAAGACAATGAAAAATAAATCCAATATAAAAAAGGGGGGAGCATTGTGACCATAAAAAAACCTATAACACTCAGAGCTATTTTTGAAAACAAAAAAATCTCTATGATTATTTCACTTGTGCTGGCAATTACTCTTTGGCTTGTGATAACTATTACAGAATCACCTGATTCTGAAAACACTTTAACGGGTCTCAGTGTTTCTATTCCTATAGAAAATACCGTTGTAAGCGAAATGGGTATGGATATTATAGGAGATCCAAATGCCTATACCACAAGCGTAACCGTAAGAGGACCTGCCTACGTTGTAAGTGATGTTACAGCCGACGATATTTCGGTTTCTGCTTCCATATCAAACGTAACAAATTCAGGTATATACACCTTGGAACTTAGAGCAATAAAGCAGGCGGGTGCAGATGATAATTTTGAGATTATCTCCCTTTCTCCCAAAACCATAAACGTTGAGTTTGATTATATTGATACAAAACAGTTTGAGTTATATGCTCAAGCGATTGGTCATAAGGTTGAGGACGGTCTTATGGCAGAACTGCCCTTTATCAGTAACAAAAACAATGCAGTTTTAAATGTAAAAGGTCCCAGAACAGATATTGAAAAAATTTCAAAAATAGTGGCGGTTGCTGAGGTTAATAAAACTCTCAGACGTACCGAAACCTTTACAGGTAGTCTTAAAATATTTGACACAAACGGCAATGAAATGAAATCGGATGGTTTAACAATTACTGCTGTGGACGGTGTTTCGGCACCCGATATTAAAGTAACCGTACCCATTTACAAAGAAAAAGAGGTTCCTATCGTTGCACAGTTTATAAATCAACCTAAAGGATTTTTAAACAGAAAATTCCCACACCGTCTTGAGTATTCATCAATGCTTGTAAGCGGTCCACCCGAGGTTATAGATAAAATTACTGAGTGTAAACTAAGCGAAATCGATTTTCGTCAAATAACGGGAAACAATCAAAAGTTTAAAACATCCCTAATTATTCCTGAGGGCGTTAAAAACAAGGATAATATTGAAACGGTTACCGTAACGATTGATGGTCTTGAAAATTATTCAGTTAAGACCTTTGATATTACAAAAATTTCTGTTATAGACGCCGTAACCGTGACTAACGTGAGACTTACCAGAGCAATACGAAACGTTAAAATTATAGGACCAAAGGAAGTTATTGATAGAATTAACTCTAAAGATTTGTATGCCGAGATAGAGACACAAGGACTACAGTCAGGCGAGCATACCGTTTCGGTTAACGTTGCGTGTAAAACAGCTAATACCGTGTGGCAGATTGGCGAATACACAGCAACTGTAAATATTAGTTAGTAAAACGCCCGTTCTTATACAGACTATAAGGATGGGCGTTAAATCACATAAAATCTTAAAAATCATATTAT
The DNA here is from genome assembly GCA_045534095.1 of Acutalibacteraceae bacterium. Lineage (GTDB taxonomy): Bacteria > Bacillota > Clostridia > Oscillospirales > Acutalibacteraceae > UMGS1279. Next base: position 24,710 of record JAZSJA010000060.1, read on the forward strand.
GGTTTGAGGTGATTTTATGTGGACTGTTATAGCAGTTTGTTTTATTACTTTTACTTCCGTCTTGGGAATAACCGAAATGCTACGTAGATTTTGGCTTTGTATTATGCAACCAAAGGGCTCGCCCTTGGCGGTGATGACAATTTATTTAAAAGAGGATATTGCCGTTCAACAATTAAGGTATGCACTAGAGTTTATTTCCTGGGAGAAACAGGGCGTTTTTTCTTCACTTATGGTTATTACAACAAATCTTACCGAACACACTTTAAATGAAATTAAAAAAATAGCAAGCAGTCAAGGTAACGTGATTCTTTTTTAAGAATTTATAAAAAGCAAAGGGGTGATAAAGTGTCGGCCGAAAATACATCGCAAAATTTAGAAAAAATCAATGGCTCTGTAGAGCACATTACATATACAAATAATTCTAACGGCTACACCGTTGCCCTTTTAAAAACAAATGATGATGTTATAACAATTGTGGGCATAATGCCTTTTTTGGCGGTAGGTGACTGTATTGAGGTTACGGGGAAAATGGATTTCCATCCAACCTATGGAGAACAGTTTAAGGTTAATAGCTTTGAAAAAGCAGCCCCATCTGATACCGCTTCAATTCTGCGTTATCTTTCCTCGGGTGCAATACGTGGCGTCGGCCCCTCAACTGCCCGAAACATAGTAGAGAGATTTGGAGACTCGGCCCTTGAAATAATCGAAAATGAGCCCGAGCGGCTTTCGGAAATTCGAGGAATTTCCTTAGATAAAGCTATGAAAATCGCCGAGGAATATAATAAACAATTTGGTGTAAGGGACGTAATGCTCTTTTTAAGTCCGTTTCGAATTTCTCCCGAGGGGGCTCTCAAGGTTTTTAATGCACTAGGTTCAAATGCCACCGAAATTATTCGAAATAATCCTTACGTTTTATGTTCTGAGGATATTGGTTTTTCTTTTGAAAAGGCAGAAGAAATATCAAGTTATTTTGCCGTTCCAAAGGACAGTGATTTTCGTATTGCGGCAGGTTTGGAATTTGTTTTAAAGCATAATCTCGCTAACGGTCACACCTGTTTGCCAAGGAATAAACTGATTGAAACCTCCGCAAGACTTTTGGAGTGTACTCCCGCTGAGGTTGAAGTAGTTTGCGAAGAAATGCTAAAGGTTTTTCAACTTCGCATTTTTGTGGATAATGAAACCCAGTTTATTGCATTACCACAGTATTTTATGGCTGAAGATTTTGTGGCTAGCCGTCTTTCGGTAATGTTAAGATATGCACCTCCGGCCGAACTCTTAGCAGATTTAGAGATACAAATGATTGAGCAGAGTGAACATATAGAGTATGAAGAACTCCAAAAAACTGCAATAAAAACAGCAGTAACAAAGGGTGTAACTATTTTAACAGGCGGCCCCGGTACGGGTAAAACCACTACCCTGAATGCGATTATTAGAATATTAAAATCAAAGGATTTAAGCATAGCTCTTGCCGCGCCTACAGGACGTGCCGCAAAAAGAATGAGCGAGCTTACAGGGTGCGACGCCAAAACAATCCACCGCCTTTTAGAGGTGGAATGGAACGATTCTGATAGGCACACATTTGCCAGAAATGAAAAAAATCCCTTACCCTATGACGTGGTTATTGTTGATGAAATGTCAATGGTGGATATACTGCTTTTCGAAAGCCTTTTAAGGGCTATAAGACTTGGCACTAGAATAATTATGGTAGGCGATTCCGATCAGCTTCCAAGTGTTGGCGCGGGCAACGTTTTGGCGGATATTATCGCATCAAAAACCGTTCCGGTGGTTGCACTTACAAAGGTGTTCAGACAAGCAATGGAAAGTTTGATTGTTGCTAACGCACACAAAATAATCGGAGGTGAGGAGCCTGAACTCACCTCAAAAACATCCGACTTTTTTATGCTTCAAAATTATAGGGCTAATTCGGCTGCCGATCTGGTTGTAGAACTAGCATCTAAGCGACTGCCCAATGCGTATAATTTCGATCCTCTTTCAGATATTCAAATTCTTTGCCCCTCTAAGATGCTTGAGCTTGGCAGTACAAATCTTAACAATCTTTTGCAGGATCGACTTAACCCAATTAAAAAAAATCAAAGCAAAATCACCTTCAAGAATTTTGAACTTCGTGAAGGCGATAAGGTAATGCAGGTTAAAAATAATTACGATATTATGTGGACTACCGATGGCGGTGATGAGGGCACAGGTGTTTTCAACGGCGATATAGGTATTTTAGAAAAAATAGATACCAAAAATTCCCTTTTAAAAATCAGATTTGATGATAAGGTTGCAATATACTACAGCGAAAATGTAGGCGAGCTTGAGCTGGCCTATGCGATGACTATACATAAAAGTCAGGGTAGTGAGTTCGATTGTGTTATTATTCCCGTGCTTGACGCACCCTCCAAGCTGTTATATCGTAATCTTTTGTATACTGCCGTGACACGTGCCAAAAAACTTTTAATTGTTGTTGGCAGTAAAGAGGTATTGCTTTCTATGGTTGAAAATAATCGTAAAAGCCTTAGGTATACTTTACTGAATAAAAGGTTGAGAGATGCGTTTGCCGATTAAAATTTTAGAAAAAACAATAGATATTATTTATCCCAGAAGATGTCTTAACTGTAAAAAGATAATACCTAAAGATTATTTTTGCGAAAATTGTGATGGACTAGTATCCCACATAACCGTTAAAACCTGTGCTAAATGTGGAATGCCATTAAAACTTTGTGCTTGCAAATGGAATTTTTATTATTTTGATGAAATTATATCTTGCTTTGAATCGGACAAAGTCACCAAAAATTCCTTTTACTCCTTTAAGTTTGGAGGTAATTTGGTAGGCGGTAGATTTTTCGCTGAGGAAATGGCAAAAAGAATAAAAGAGCATTCCATCTTTAGCAATATTGATTTTATTGCTTCGGTGCCTATGCATCGTTCTTCTTTAAAAGAGAGGGGCTATGACCAGGCAAAATCTTTGGCCAAGAATATTTCCAGAGAAATAAAAAAGGAATACGTCACTTTGCTTTGGCAACCTAAAAAATCTCCAAAGCAACACGAAACAACTGTAATATCTGAAAGATTTTCAAATGTCTTTGAAAAATATAAAACTGTCAAAAAAGCAGATATTAAAGATAAAAATATATTGTTGGTTGACGATATAAAAACAACGGGTGCCACCCTTAGTCAATGTGCCAGAGAGCTTAAACTTGCAGGTGCAAAAAGTGTTGTTGCAATTTCTGCACTAACGGTTTATCCCAAAAAGGGCGAGGACGACTCAAAAAGTGAGTTGAAAAATGAAGATTAATGTTGTAAAATGAAATAAAAGTAGTTAGTGAAAGTAGGAAAAAATATATGGCTACCAATATTGCGATAGATATAGGAACAAGTAAAATCGTACTATTATCCGGAAATAAAATAGTTTTGGAGCTTCCTAGTGTTGTTACGGTAGATACCGATACAAGAGAACCAATCTATTTTGGAGAAAAAGCCTTTGAAACCATAGGTCGCACTCCCGATAGTTTAACCTGTGTTTTCCCTATTAAGCGTAGTGTTATTGCAGATTATGACGTAGCAGAAAGTATGCTAAAGGAATATATGACAGCCGCTTTTGGTAACCGTATTATAAAGCCAAAGGTTATGGTTGTTATGCCCGGTGGCGTTACTGCAATGCAGCATCACTCGGTTGCCGACGTTGTAGAGGCTTCGGGCGGTAGAAACGCTCAAACCATTGAAGCTCCCCTTGCAGTAGCCGTAGGCTTGGGGCTTGACCTTAATCAACCAAAGGGAAGTATGGTTATTGATATGGGTGCCGGTACAACCGATGCCGCAACCCTTTCTATGGGCGGTATTGCCGCTTGCGACTCAATACCCATTGCCTCAAGAGATTTTGATGAAGAAATAATTAAATACGTAAGAAGAAATTATAATATTTTAATTGGACTTGCAACCGCCGAGCGAATTAAAAAGAAAATTGGCACCGCTATAGAGCATACCTTGGAAATTGCAGTTACAGTTAAGGGTAGACATTTGCAAACAGGTCTGCCCACAGCCTTTGAAATCACCTCAAGTGAGGTATATGAGGCAATAAGTGAAAAATGCTATGCAATAATTAGCGGAATACGTCGCGTAATTGAAAAAACTCCCCCCGATTTGGTAGCAGATATTATGAATGACGGCATCTACCTTACGGGCGGTGGCTCGCTGCTTGGCGGATTTAATAAGCTTTTGGAAAAATGCTTAGGCACAAAGGTGCATATGGCACCCGATCCGCTTCACACCGCTGTAAATGGTGCTGCGGTGGCACTTAAAATGCCTGATCTTCTTAAAAACGTTGATTATCAATATCGTGCAATTCAAGAACTTAAAATTGAGGGATAGTTTATGAAAATTCATTTTTTAGGCACAGGTGCTGCCGATTGGAATATTCAAAACGATGTAGATAATCCCGAGTACCGTCGCAACAGTAGTATTTTAATAAACGATACCCTACTTGTTGATCCGGGTTCATGTATTTTTGAGTTTGAAAAAACCTTTGGGTATGAAAATCTTTATAAAGATGTAAAAAATATAGTTTGTACTCACAAGCACTCCGACCATTATAATCCCGAAACTGTTAGTAAGTTGGGGTTAGAGCTTACCGAGCTTGAGTTGTTTGAGCCTACAGAGGTAGGGGATTTTATTATAACTGCACTCCCCGCAAATCACAAAACTGTGGATGATCCTCGTCATTTGGTGATTGAAGAGAAAATAAGCGGAAAATGCTTTTTCTATGGATTAGATGGTGCTTGGCTTACCTATGAAACCGCAAAATATCTGCGTGGGAGAAAATTTGATTTAATGCTTTTTGACGCCACTCTGGGTAGTAAAGAGGATTTAGGCGGAAAGCTTGATTATCGCATTTTTGAGCATAATAGTTTAGAGATGGTTGAGCTTCTTTGTAACACCTTTAAGGATAACTGTAATTTATTTTACATTTCTCATATGGCTAAAACTTTGCATAGAAGCCATAATTTGTTGAGTGACTATATGTTGGCTAAAGGAATAAACGTGGCATATGATAACCACGTTGTGGAAATTTAAACTATGAATAATAAAAACAAAAAACAACAACCAACAAACTGCGAACAATGTGCCTATTTTATGTATGATGATGAGTACGATTGTGACGTGTGCTCTATCAATTTGGATGAGGATGAGCTTATCCGTTTTATGAGCGGCTCTGATTTTAACTGTCCGTATTTCAAATTCTACGATGAGTATAAAATGGTAAGGAAACAAAACTAATATGATATTAAAATTTTTAATAATTTATTTAGTGGCCATAAATTTAATAGCCTTTGTGGTGTATGGAGTAGATAAGCGTGCCGCAATTAAAGGTCGCTTCAGAGTCAGAGTGGCTACACTTTTAAGTCTTGCCTTTATTGGTGGCTCGGTAGGTGCCCTTTTTGGAATGTATCTTTTCAGGCACAAAACAAAAAAGCCTCAGTTCACCATAGGTGTACCCCTTATGCTCGCATTACACCTGGTTGTGGTTTGGTATTTGATTCAGGTTATTTAAATGAGGTGCTGTATGACCAAAATTTTATTCATCTGCCACGGCAACATTTGTCGCAGTCCAATGGCGGAGTACGTTATGAAAAATCTCACACAGGGTAGGGAGGATATTTACGTAGAATCCAAAGCCGTATCAACTGAGGAGATTGGCAATCCTATCTATCCACCTGCCGCAAGAACCCTTAAAAAGCATAATATTCCTTTTGGCAATCATATGGCGCGCCAAATAAAAAAAGAGGATTATAATAGTTTTGATTATTTAGTGGTAATGGAGGATTATAATCTTCCCCGCCTTTTTAGAATTTTGGGTGATGACCCTGATAAAAAGGTATATAAGCTTCTTGATTTTACCGATACACCCGGTGATATTGAGGACCCTTGGTATACAGGCAATTTTGAGAAGGTTTATGAACAAATAACATTAGGGTGTAAAGGTATTTTGGAAAGAATTGAAAAATAAGCACATCAGTTCCCTTTTTATTTTAAATTTAATATTGATATTGAGTGTAAAAAAAATCGGTGGAAAGCTCCACCGATTTTTTGCTTGTTATTTGATTTTTTTAAGGGCTTTTTCCATTAAAATACTAAGGGGAAGAATTAAAAATCCCACACAAAAATTGCTTATGCCGTGAATAATGTCATAGGGGAAGCCCGTAATTATCCAGGCGACCATACCATCAAAATCAAGCCCAAAGAAAAATGCCTGCGATGGTGCGTATAAAATGCCGTAGCCAAACCCATGAAGTGCACATATTGTAGGGTAAAGTGCGGCTTTTGCCCAAGTGGGAAGTCTTTTTGGTATAAGCATTGTTATGCCCCAAAGTACTGTCCATATGTAAAGGTAGGGAATCCACCAGGTGGAAAATCCCCAAATAAAGCCATCAAGAAAAACAAAAATATAAATGGAAATAAGGGCTTTAAATCTAAACAGAACGGTGGCAAGCATTATAAACAATCCAAGCAGGTGGACGTTTGGAAAAATCGCCATAATTTCTTTTGAGCATACCATAAGAGAACCAAATAAAGTGCATAAAATAAGCTCAAAAAGCTTTAAGCGGTTACTCTTTTTTTGTTTTGAATTATTTAGTGTACTCAAGCTTATATTTTACATCCTTTTCTATTTTAGTATCATCTATACCCTTGTCGGCATATTCGCCGTTTACAAAAAATCCCCAATACGCCTGGTCTTTGTTAAAATCGGCGGTAATTCCGTTTACCTTTGTGTAGAGTCCGTCAGTGCCCTCAACAAGTTTGTTTTCCAGCAGAGCCGCACCAAGCATTTCTTGGTCGGTATTGATGGTGAATATAACGGATTTATCTCCCGCTTTAACCTCAACGGTGGTGGTAGTTTTACCCTCGCCCAACGTGGTATCTTCGGTATAAAGTGCATCTGACCAAAGTCCATCTTCATTAACGGCAGTGTTTTTACACGCCGTCAGGCCAAGTAGACAAATAAATGCCAAAGTGATTGCAATGGATGTTTTGATAAATTTTTTCATAGTTTTTTATCCTCTCTTTTAATGAATTTTGCTAAAAGGATAAAATAAAAGCACCCTTCCGAGGGTGCTTTGTAGAAAAACAGGTATCCTGCTATACCCAAAATACTACAAGCCCTCCCGTTGCCCAAGAGCCTTTTACGTGTCACAAAACGGTAAGCATTCCGACTTAATCTGCAAAGCAGAAATTACGGTAATGGCTGTTGCTGCGGATTTTCACCGCCATTCCCTTACCACCTTATACGCCGTCAAGCGACGCACTCAGTATCAGAAAAACATCTGATGATTTGCGTTTATTCTTTTGCAATAATCATTGTAGCATAAAAGATTTTATTTTACAAGTGCTTTTACAATTTTCCCATAAAACATGGTATGATAATCTTCATTTGGGTACCATTTGGTTTTTATTTCATTATCTAAAAATGCAGAACTATCTAAATCCTGGGTATAAACCTTTTTGCAAATTAGTACAAGCCTTGCTTCATCAAAATAGGGGGCAGAAGTTTCATCATCAAATAGGGGAGTGAGTCCGGTTTTTTCGGTTTTGTTTACGTCTCTGCCCGATTCCTTGCCGCAAACGGCGTGGATACTTTTATCATCACCGTAAAAAGATAGGGTAAAATACTCCTCATTTTTAATAAACTCAATTGTATAACGTTGGGGACGAACCGCCGCTATTGCCATGGGCTCCCCCCACATAACTCCGGCAAAGCCCCAGCTGGCTGTCATCATATTATATTTATCTTTATTTCCGGCGGTGATAAGCATCCATTCATCACCAATATTTTTTATAAAATTCTCATTTATTTCAGATACTTTAATTTCTGCAAAACTCATAGCGTAATTCTCCTTTAAATATATTTTAAATGCCGCACATTTTTATAATATGCGGCAAATTTTATTTATATTTACTTATCTTCTTCCAAACGAGAAAATACAATATCATAACCCTCGCTGCCATACATAAGGGAGCGATTAACTCGGCTTATGGTGGCGGTGGATGCACCTGTTTCGGCAACGATTTTACTGTAAAGCTGCTTGTTTTTAAGCATCTTAGCAACCTCTAACCTTTGGGCTATGGCTTTTATTTCCTTAATGGTGCAAACGTCCTCAAAAAATTTGTAGCATTCTTCAACCGTTTCAAGGGTGAGAATTGCTTTAAAAAGATCATCTGTCATTTGATTTTTTATGCTTATCATAGTATATTCCTCCCACAAGGGCATATATTTCATAGTTTAAAGCGATAACGTATCATCATTTTACCACAGTAAAGCGTAAAAGTCAACATATAAAAGCAAGATTGCTATTGAAAAGATATTAAAGCTATGATATACTAAATAAAACGTTTTTAAAAAGGTGATTAGATATGTTTAATATTTTAGATTACGGAGCCGTAAGCGGCGGAAAAATCCTTTGCAGTGAGGCATTTCAAAAGGCGATAGATGCCTGTAATGAGGCGGGCGGAGGTACCGTTTATGTCCCGGGTGGCAGCTATTTAATGGGTACTGTATTTTTAAAGGATAACGTTCATATTTTTCTTGATGCGGGAGCCCTGATTTTAGGCAGCACCGATTTAAAAAACGATTTTGCACCCGATGAAAAAATTCCATACCCCGTTTTTCAAGATGCGTCGCACACCTTTTTCCATCATAGCCTTTTTGTAGGGGAAAATCTAAAAAATATATCCATTACAGGCTCGGGAAAGGTGGATATGCAAAGTAAGTACGAAAGTGATGATTTTACACCTGTAAGAGGTATTGGCGTTTGCACTAAAGGCTCTTTCAGAGGGGCTAAAATAGTGGCGTTTAAGGAATGCTCCAATATAATTTTAAAGGATTTTAGCCTTTATAATGCTACCGACCTTGCAATTTATCTTGCGGGCTGTGAGGATATTAGGGTAAGCGGGCTGTTGATTGACACTCATATAGATGGAATTAACGTTGACTGTTGTAAAAACACCGTTATTTCCGACTGCATTATCCGTAGCGGTGATGATGGCATAGTTCCCAAAAGCTCCTATGTTTTGGGCAGAAAACAGCTTACCGAAAATTTGGTTGTTACTAACTGCATTGTTTCCAGTGAATGTAATGCGATAAAGCTTGGTACCGAATCAAACGGCGGCTTTAAAAACGTTACCGTAAGCAACTGCGTTATAACTGATACCCGTTCGGTTGGACTTTCAATTGAGGCTGTTGATGGTGGCGATATTGACGGAGTAACCTTCACAAATATTACAATGAATAACGTTGGTTGTCCATTTTTTGTAATAATAGGCGATAGAGCAAGAGGGCCCGAGGGTACCGGTATAGGAACCATCAAAAACCTCAGTATCAGTCACGTTATTTACACCGGACCCTTTAATGAGCTCCCGAGAAAACGCAGTCCATATTACAGGCATTTGGACTATCTTCCCTTTAATAAACAGGGTGGTATGATTGTAGGACTCCCCGGACACTATGTTGAGAATATTCGTCTGGAGGATATTTATCTGCAGGTGGATGGTGGTGTAGATACCCCTGTTGAATCCGTCCCCGAGAGACCAAAGGGATATCCCGATGCCGATATATTCGGAACCCTTAATTCCTATGGATTTTTCATCAGACACGCTAAAAACGTTAAGGCGGTGGATATTAGAGCCGAGGTTATTAACCCCGATGCTAGGCCGGAAATTACCATAGATGACGTTGAGAATTTTGTAAGAGTATAATTAAAAAAAGCATCCGATTTTCGCAGTTCAAAGCAAATCGGGTGCTTTTAATATAGTTTATTTACAATAATTTATAAAAAATTGCAAAAAACACTTGTAATTCTCTTTAAAATTTGCGATAATAGTAATATCTATAATTATGTTATAAAGGGGTATTATGTAATGACTGATTTCGAGAGAATGGCAGACCTATTGTTGCCTGACATAGATAAAACACCCGATTATTTTGAAAATATGTATCCTGCACGTAATTTGCCCGAAGGTGCGGCGGTAACACGTATTGCTCCAAGTCCTACAGGCTACTTGCATTTGGGAGTGCTGTTTATGGCACTTACAAATCGAATCACCGCTGATAGTTCGGGCGGCTTAATGTACATTCGCATTGAGGATACCGATAAAAAGCGTGAGGTAGAGGGTGGCACCGAGGATATTGTAAACGGTCTTCACAATTTTGGTATAGATTTGGATGAGGGCTTTACATTTGAGGGTCAAAAGGGAAGTTATGGTCCCTATCGTCAAAGCGACCGTGCCGAAATCTATCAAACATATGTAAAAGAGCTTATTAAACAAGGCCTTGCATACCCTTGCTTTTGTACCGCTGAGGAGTTAGAGGCAGTTCGTAACGAGCAAGAGAAAAATAAAATCCGCACCGGCTATCACGGTGAGTTTGCAAAGCACAGAAACATAAGCTATGAAGAGGCTAAGGCTTTAATTGATGAGGGTAAGCCTTACGTTGTTCGCCTTAAATCCGGCGGCAGCGAGGAGAGAAGAATTGTCTTTACCGATGGAATAAAAGGTAAAATTGAAATGCCCGAAAATGATGAGGATTTTGTTCTTTTAAAATCTGACGGTATTCCTACCTATCATTTTGCCCACGCAGTAGATGACCATTTAATGCATACTACCCACGTTATCCGCGGTGATGAGTGGATTTCATCTACTCCAAAGCATTTAGAGTTATTTAAAATTTTAGGCTTTAAGGCTCCTAAATACGCCCACGTTGCCCCCATTATGAAAATGGATGAGGGTGGCAAACGCAAAATTTCCAAACGCAAGGACCCCGAAGCCGCAGTCCGTTACTTTATTGAAGAGGGCTTCCCCCCTGAGGCGGTTATTGAATATCTTATGACCATTGCAAGCTCTGAGTTTGAGCAATGGCGTAAAGCAAACAAAACAGAGGACTATAAGAAGTTCCCGTTTAAGCTTAAAAAGATGAGCCTTTCGGGTGCACTTTTTGACGGACAAAAACTTTTGGATGTATCTCGCAATATAATAAGCATTAAATCTGCTGCCGAGGTTTGTGAAAAAATCACCGCTTGGGCAGAGCAGTTTGATAGCGAATTTGCCGCTCGTCTTAATAAAGACAAAGAGTTCACAGGCAAGGTTTTTGCAATTGATCGTGACGTTCCAAAGCCTCGTAAGGATTTGGCAAAATGGAGCGATGCTAAGGAATTTTCAGCATATTTCTTTGATGAGAGCTTTGTTCCTTGCTACGAGCCACTCCCCGGAAAGATTGATAAAAACACAGCCGCAGAGCTTTTAAAGGCATATATTCAGGTTTATGACCCCGCTGATGAGCAAAGTGAATGGTTTGAAAAAATCAAAGGAATATGCCCTGCTTTTGGCTTCGCTTCCGATATGAAGGCTTATAAAGCAGACCCCGATTCCTACAAAGGTAACCCCGGTGAGGTAAGCACCGTAATCCGTATGGCAGTTACGGGCAGAACCAACACCCCCGATCTTTGCGGTATTATGAAAGCCCTTGGAGATGGTGCTATAAAAAGAATTGAAGCCGCCATTGAATATTACCGGGGATAATCTTGGGTTATATTTAGTTTAGTAAAATCAAAACCGAATACGGTTAAAGGAGCAATAAAATGGAAGAAGTAAACAAAAACAACGTGGAGGAAGAGGCTGCAGAAAAACAAAGCAACTTTATTCACGATTTTATTGATGAGGATTTAGAAAAGGGAGTTTATAACAAGGTGCAAACCCGTTTCCCTCCCGAGCCTAACGGTTATCTTCATATAGGTCATGCAAAGGCCATTTGCATTGACTTTGGTACTGCAGAAAAATATGGCGGTACTTGTAATCTCCGTCTTGACGATACCAACCCCACCAAGGAGGACGTTGAGTACGTTGATGCCATTATGGAGGATATTAAGTGGCTTGGATTTAATTGGGACAACGTATATTTTGCTTCCGATTATTTTGATTATATTTACGATTGTGCAGTAGAGCTTATTAGAAAGGGACTTGCCTTTGTATGTGATCTTACTGCCGATGAGATGCGTGAATATCGTGGTACCTTAACCGAGCCCGGTAAGGAAAGTCCTTATCGTAATCGCTCTATTGAGGAAAACCTCGATTTGTTTAAACGAATGACCGATGGCGAGTTTGAAAACGGTGCCAGAGTTTTAAGAGCAAAAATCGATATGGCATCTCCAAACCTTAATATGCGTGACCCCATAATCTACCGCATTATGAAGGTGCCCCATCACAGAACGGGGGATAAATGGTGCGTTTATCCTATGTACGATTTCGCTCATCCTCTCTCAGATGCTAAAGAGGGTGTAACACACTCACTTTGCTCTTTGGAATTTGAAAACCATCGCCCCCTTTACGATTGGTTCTTAAAGGCACTTAATATTGAAATGCCTCCTCGTCAAATTGAGTTTGCAAGAATGAACGTAAATTACACCTTAACCAGTAAGCGTAAGTGCTTAAAATTGGTTCAAGATAATTTGGTTAGCGGTTGGGATGACCCACGTATGGCTACTATTTGCGGTATGCGTCGCCGTGGTTATCCTGCTGAAGCAGTTAGAGAGTTTGTTTCGAAAATCGGCGTTTCAAAGGCTTATAGTGTTATTGATTTTGCACTTTTTGAGTCTTGCGTAAGAGATTACCTTAACCGTGAGGCAGATAGAGCAATGGCTGTTCTTCGTCCTTTAAAGGTTATTATTGATAACTATGACGAAAATATGACCGAGGAGCTTGAGGTTGAAATAAATCCCAATAAGCCCGAACTCGGCACCAAAAAGGTTACCTTCTCTAAGGAAATCTTTATTGAGCAGGATGACTTTATGTTAGATCCTCCAGGTAAATACTTCCGTCTTTGCCCCGCAAAAGAGGTTCGACTTAAAGGTGCATACTTTATTAAATACGCCTCCTGCGAGCAGGATGAAAATGGTAATATAACTGCAGTTCATTGCACATATGACCCCGCAACTCGCGGTGGCGATGCGCCCGATGGACGCAAGGTTAAGGGTACAATTCATTGGGTATCTGCCAAGACTGCTAAAGAGGCTACAGTACGTCTTTATGATAGACTCTTTTTGGTTGAAAACCCATCAGATGAAGAGGGCGTTTCCTCCTTTGCAGATAATCTTAATCCCAATTCATTGCAGATTGTTGAGGGTGCTTTAATTGAAAGCGACGTTGCAAACGCCAAGCCCGGTGACGTATTCCAGTTTATGCGTCAAGGTTACTTTGCAATTGACCTCGATTCAACCAAGGATAATATTATCATCAATCGTACAGTAGCTCTAAAAGATTCTTTTAATGCTAAAAAATAATTAAAATAAAAAAGGAGAGTTGTTTTTTGAAGGTTTTAGATATTTTTAATTTAATAAATGGTATGGCACCTATAGAAACAGCTCTTTCCTTTGATAACGTAGGTATTTTGGTGGGTGACCCTGAGGCCGAGGTTAAAAAAACAGTTGTTGCACTCGACTGCACTCCCGCTGTGGTTAGAAAGGCTTTGGATGAAAGGGCCGAGCTTATAATAACCCACCATCCCGTTATCTTTGAGCCTCTTAAATCGGTGGTCAAAAGTGAGGGCAATGTGGTTTATGATTGCCTTGTAAATGGAATTGCCGTAATTTCTATGCATACCAACTTAGACGTTGCCAAGGGCGGTGTCAATGATTGTCTTGCAAGGGCTCTTGAACTTTGCGATATTCAGTCGGTTGTGGATGACGAGGGATTTTCTTTTAGAAAAGGTACCCTTAAAACCGAAATGACTGCCGACGAGCTTGCAAACTACATCAAAGAAAAATTAGGCGGTACCGTAAGGTACACCACCTGTAAAAATAGTATTAAAACTGTTTGCGTTTGTGGTGGTTCGGGTGGTAGTGAACTGACCCTCGCCATGGAATGTGCAGATGCATTTGTTACGGCTGATGTTAAACACAATCTTTTTATTGAAGCAAGTGCAAAGGATTTTCCACTTTTTGATGCGGGACATTTTCATACCGAAAATGTTGTGGTAGATCCTCTTGCAAAAAAATTAAGCAAAAAAATCGAAAAACTTGAATTCATTGCTTTTAGTGGCAATGAAATAAAAACCTTATAATATTTTGGAAAGATGGTGCTGAAGTGGCTAGAGAAAAGAAAAAAAGAAAAGGTCTTGTTATAACTTTAAGCGTTTTAATAACGGTAGTTTTGCTTCTTTTAGGTGCTCTTTTGTTTGTAGAGCTTTCCATAAAGGATCTTGAATCTACAATAAAAGAAGAACAGGTTGACGTTGAAGAGGCTTTTGATGCCAGAAGTGTTGAAACAAAGGATTTCATTAAAATATTAAACGATAAAATGAAGGAAATTCCTGAAAAACTTACTAAGCTTGAAAGCGCTATAGCCAAGCTTGAAAAAGCAGAAGAAACACTTGAAAAGGCTAGCGGTGTTAAGGCTATGTCAGAGGCAAGTGTAAAGGTAGATTTAGCCATAAACAATATTATTGATACAATAAATAATGAATACGATTTTCTTAAAATTGCACTCTCAGAAACGGGCATTGCTGAAGAGATTGATACTGCAAGACACCGCATTGTTATTAGTATAACTAATTATAATAAGGTGGTAGATGAATATAATTCTGTTATTCAAAATTTCCCCGGTGATTTTATTGCCAATATCTTTGGCCATGAAGACAAAGATACTTTCCAAAGTTATGAGTATGAAGATTTCGTAGATTTGATTAGTTGAGGTAGGTTATGGAAAATAAAAAAACAAATAACGTAGCTAAAAAAAGGATGGTTTATCGTTCAAATAAAACCTCAAAAAACAATTTAAAGGATTTTTTTAATAAACGTTTAATGTGGAATTCTTTAAATTCTTTTATAAGCGGTCTTCTTGGTGGCATAGCCTTTGCCATTGGAACCATTGCTTTTTTAAGCGTAAAAAATAAAAACGTAGGTTCTGCAATTTTTACACTCGGTATGATTGTGATTTTTGCTTATGGTTTTGGATTTTATACCTTTAAAATAGGCTATGCGATTAAAACACCAAAAGAACAGAATTTTATGCTGGTACCAATTTGGCTTGGTAACTTTATCGGAGCCTACTTGATTGGTCGGGCAATGAGACTTACTCGTGTAAATATGTCTAAAATGCTCATCACAAGGGCTGATCAGCTTTGCGATCAAAAGCTCGTGGATTCCGTTTTAGGTGTTCTCATACTTTCGGTTTTTTGTGGTCTTTTAATGTTTATTGCCGCTGACAATTACAAAAACGCTAAAAATGCTGCCCAAAAATATATTATCCTATTTTTAGTTGCAATGGTATTTTTGCTTAGTGGGTTTGAGCATTTTGTTTCAAATACCTTTTTGTTCGCAGTAGCGGGAAATCTAACCATAAAATCAATTTGGTATTTGCTTATTATGACGGTCGGTAATACCATTGGTGCGTTAATTATACCTCTTTCCCATTCCTTGGTTAAATTCGTGCAAGGAAAGGCAAGAGAGTAAAAAACTGCAAACGCAGAAAGAATAAATATAATATTTAGGAAGTGTTTAAATGAACAGTCAAGTTAGGGATAAAATTTTAGAACAATTAAGTGGTATTATTGAAACCGCCGGCTTTAAAGCTAATGAGGATAATACTCAGTATCAAAATGAAAAGATTGCCTTTAAAATCTCTCATAATGAAGAGAAAAAGCTTTTGCTTTTAGATATTGCAGAGGTTAATGGTATGGGTGAAGTAGGAGAGTTTTATAACGCTTCCTCTTGGCTTTTTGATAATCCTGAAGAACTTCGCGACGCCGAGTCGGCAGGTATGGATTTCTTCGATACCATTAAAAATAGAATCGGTATGAAAGGCACACGCATTAACCGTAGTGGCGAAATTGCTATGCCAAGCAAAGAAAAGCAGGGCAGTTCCTTTAATATAGAGGCATTTTGCGGAAAAATGTTGGCTATTTATCCTCAACTTAAAGATGAATACAAGGATCACGTAACCCAGTACGGAACCCTGCTTTACGTAGATTTCTTTAAGAGAAATTTGGTACCCATTGTTGAGGAGTTAATAGACGAAAATAATAAAAAGAATTTTAAAAAGTTCTTCCCCGTTTTAGACGAGCTTTATGTAAACGGTGACCGCAACGTTCAAAACTTAATAGCAGGCGTTGTTCTTTGTGGTGCGGTAAAGGATAATCAAAAACGCTATGACGTGACTTTAGAAGCGCTTGAAGAGTATAAATATTTAAAAGCCGCATTTGTAAATATAGTATCTCGTTACAAAAAAGATAAAAAGTTTAGAGAGATGTTAGCAAACTAACAAGGCGTTATATAATTTATTTCACCAAAAACAGGTTGTAAAATATAAATAATTCGGTTAAAAGAAACAACAAATAAAAAAAATAAAAAAAGTTGTTGACAGAACGGCATCCAATGAGGTATAATTTAAAATTGACAGGCCGGTATTTATTATTATGTCTTATTCCGGACCAGCGGTTCTGATTACTAATACCGCTAAGAAAAAGAAGGAGGGTACACTGTTATGAAAAGAACATATCAACCTAAAAAGTTACATCGCAAAAAAGAGCATGGCTTTATGAAAAGAATGTCTGATAGAAACGGTCGCAAAGTTCTTGCCCGTCGCCGCGCAAAAGGCAGAAAGCAGCTTTCTTACTAAGCCATAAGACTTTCAGCACACGGTTAAAAAGGCCACTTTAAGGGTGAGAGTCCCGAGAGTGGCCTTTCTGTTTAGTGCAGAAAGGGAATGATTTTTAGTGAAAATTCAAACCTTTAAATTGAATAAAGATTTTAGACGATTATACGGTCGCGGAAAAAGCCTCGTTTTTCCCGCAGTAGTTGTGTATTACCAAAAAAATCGTTTAAATTACTGTCGTTATGGTATAACCGCAGGCAAAAAGGTAGGCGGTGCCGTTCAAAGAAATCGTGCCAAACGTGTAATCACTGCAGCCTTTCGCCAGTTATTGCCATATATATCAGGCGGTTATGATTTCGTTTTTGTTGCCAGAACAAGAACAACAAGAGTTAAAAGTACAGTAGTTTTGGATTCTTTAAAAAAAGCCTTTATAAAAGAAGGAATTATTGCCGAATATGAAAAGAATATTGATTCGGATGATTAGATTTTACCAAAAAAGGGTTTCTCCTACAAAGCCTAATTGTTGTAGGTTCATTCCTACTTGCTCGGCATACGCTATAGAGGCTATTGAAACCCACGGTGCATTCAAGGGCTTTTTTCTGAGCCTTTGGAGATTTTTAAGATGCAATCCCCTTTGTAAGGGCGGATACGATCCCGTTCCACCTAAAAAAATATGGAGAAAAAAGCGACCTCGCTAGGTCGACTTAGTTATATAACGGAGATGAAATTATGGATTTTCTTTTAGAACCGTTAGGTTGGATATTAAAACAATTCGCCAACCTATTTAATGGTAGTTTTGCTTGGTCTGTTTTTATGTTCACCTTGGTTGTAAACCTTTTAATGATTCCATTAAACATAAAAACTCAAAAATCTTCAGTAGGACAAATGCGTATTCGTCCTAAAATGGAAATGCTTAAACAAAAATACGGTGACGATAAACAACGTTACAGTATGGAGCTTCAAAATCTTTACCGCGAAGAAAACGTTTCAATGTCAAGCGGTTGTTTGCCCATGCTTATCCGTCTTCCCATAATGATGGGTATTTATTCTGTGGTACAAGCACCTTTAACCTACATTGCAGGCGTTTCAAACAACCTTATAAGCGAGGCTACAACAAAATTAGCCGACCTTGGAGTAAAGTCGTCTGCCTATCCCCAGGTTGATATTATAAGTAAAATCGATAAGCTTGGTGAAACCGGCGATAAAATTGCTGATAAAATTGGTAATTTAGATTTTAATTTCTTAGGTATAAATCTTGCCAAAGAGCCTGATTTTAATATCGATATTGTTAACCATTTTGATCCCACTTGGATAATTCCTATTCTTGCATTTGCCGCAGCAATGCTCACCAGTATTGTTTCTATGCAAATTCAAAAACGCATCAATCCCGATGCCCCCAGAATGGGCGGTATGATGCTTGCTATGCCATTTCTCTCACTCTTCATCGGTTTCTCGGTAAGTTGTGCAGCAGGTTTCTATTGGGCATGTTCAAGCATAATTTCAGGTGCAATTCAGTCTGTAATCCAAATCTACTATGGCCCCAATAAGATTATAGCAAGTCAGCAATCTAAAGAGCTTGTAAAACGTTACAAGGAAGAAAAAGCAATTAAATCAAAAAAAGCTAATACGGCAGAATAAACCGCATATATAAATTGGAGGAAAATAAGTTGATTAAGGAAGCAATCGGTGTTGCAGAAACAATTGAAGAAGCCAAAGAAAAGGCAATGGCTGAGCTAAATTTATCTTTTGAAGATAATTATGATTTTGAAATTATTGCAACCCCTAAGAAAAAAATGTTTGGACTTTTTGGCGGTTGTCCCGCACAGGTTAAGGTATGGGTAGAAGTTGCCGATCCCAAGCCTGCAAAACAACACAAACCTAAGGCAAAAAAAGAAGATAAAAAAATCGAAACTAAAAAAAGCGATACTAAGGCAGCAAAAACCGAAAAAGTAGAAGCTGCTCCTGTTGTAGAGCTTAAAGAGGTTCCCGCAAGCGAGGTTGATCCTCAGTCTCCCGCAGGCAAGGGCGTAAACTATTTGCAAACCATTTTAAACAATTTAGGTTGTGAAAATGTTGCAATAACCGTTGCCGAGATTGAGGGTGGTTCACAAATCACCATCAGCGGCGAGGGCCTTGGCGTGGTAATCGGTCATCGTGGTGAAACACTTGATGCCTTACAGTATCTCGTTTCTCTTGCAGCTAATGCAGGCGTGAGC
Organism: Acutalibacteraceae bacterium; assembly: GCA_045534095.1. Taxonomy (GTDB): domain Bacteria; phylum Bacillota; class Clostridia; order Oscillospirales; family Acutalibacteraceae; genus UMGS1279. Next base: position 43,561 of record JAZSJA010000060.1, read on the forward strand.
GGATATTACAGAGTTGTTCTTAACACCGGTGATTTCCGTCAAAAACGCGAGCAGACCTTAGTTGCTCTTGCAAAACGTATGGCTGAGCAGGCAGTTCGTAGCGGAAAATGCCGCACTTTAGAGCCTATGAATCCTTACGAGAGAAGAATTATTCACACTACCATTCAGTCCATTGATGGTGTAACCTCAACCTCCTTTGGCGAGGGTAACGGTAGAAGAGTTGTTATTGCTCCCGAGGGCAAAGAAGCTCGTCCCCGTAACGATTACAGAGGCAGAGGTGGACGTGGCGGAAGAAACCAAAGAAACGATCGCCGCGGTGGCGGACGTAGAGAGGCTTATAAGCCACAGGTATCTCCCGATCGTGCTCCCGTTAAGGATGCGGACGCAATGCCCCTTTACGGCAGAATTGATAAATAATAGGTCTATTTTAAAATTTTTAAAAAAATAAAAATTTTAGTTGACAAAAGAGTTCAAATTATGTATAATAGTTCTTGTGGCAAATTTAGTCACAAGAACTTATGCGGGCCATTAGCTCAGTTGGTTAGAGCAACCGGCTCATAACCGGTTGGTCCGGGGTTCGAGTCCCTGATGGCCCACCATTTATTCCGCAAATTTAATATATAGGGGTATAGCTCAGTTGGTAGAGCAGTGGTCTCCAAAACCACGTGCCGTGAGTTCGAATCTTACTGCCCCTGCCAAAAAATCCTCGTTCTTCGGAACGGGGATTTTTTATCCAATCCGAAGGATTGGTATGTAATCTCGCGTAGCGAGAATGTAATCAGTTCGCAAAGCGAACTGTATGTCATCAAGTCGCAAGACTTGTATGTTACTTGCCTTCGGATTGATTACATACATCACTTCGTGATGATTACATACCACCTACGGTGGATTACATTCACGGCTTTGCCGTGATTACATACCGCAACAAGTTGCGGATTATTTTACATTCCCCACAATTGATTTTTAACCACTTATATATTATAATAATTATAGCCACTTTCATTAGTGGAGGGAAAATAAATTTAACTTCTTATATAATAAAATCAAAGGTAATTTAGCAACAGTTTGCCCTAAAAAATGATAACTAGAGGGGTGTACCAAAATCACGAAGGACATTTACCTGTTTCTCCCGGAAGAATATGGTATGAAGCTGATATTAATTACAAATCAGGGTTTAGAGATTCCAAAAGAATTCTTTGGTCTAACGATGGTTTGATTTTTGCAACATATGACCACTATAAAACGTTTTATGAAATAATCTAGAGGTGAAAAATTATGAATAATAAAAGTCAAGATTTTTATAAGTATAAAGGAATAACTGAAAATCCCATAATGTTAGATTTTTCCAAATGTAAATATTTAGGAGAAATACATAAGGTTTTTAAGATAAAATTCGGTTTGCCTGAATATTATGGTGAGAATCCTGATGCTCTTTGGGATTTGCTTGAAGGTATTTTTGATGATATGGGTGAAATTACGGCTGAAATA
>JAZSJA010000105.1:0-27673 GCA_045534095.1 Acutalibacteraceae bacterium
CGTTTTAAGTTTAGACCTTACACATCCCCTTACTATGGTCGCCAACGTGGATAATGATGAAGAATTGTCAGCAAGCGTTTTACCGTACGAAACTGCCGCAAAGGAAGTTATTAAAAATTAAATTTAGTTAAGAAATTAAAAATAACTGCAATAAAATGATTTCACATTTTTATTGCAGTTATTTTTTGTTTTAATTTTATTATTTCAAAAGCTCACTTACAAGGTTGCAGAAAGCAAAGGGGTCATCAAGGGTAAGGCCTGCTGAGAGAAGAGCCTCTCCGTGTAAAATTTTAGCATACTTTTTAGCTTTTTCGGGGTCGTCCTTATAGCAGGTGGCCATGGCTTTAAATGCTGAATGCTCGGGATTAAGCTCTAATACACGTTCTGCTTTGGGGTGATTTTCACCCGGCATTTGTGCAAAATATTTTTCCATCTCTAAAGTAATTCCGCCCTTGGTGTTAAGATTTACGGCAAAATCTTTAAGACCGGGGGCAAGGGTGACCTCACTTACGGCACCTTCTAAGGAATCCTTAATAAATGTTAGCAGTTCTTCAGATTCTTTTGCCTTTTCTTCGGCTTTTTTGCGGTCATCTTCAGAAACAAGTCCGTTATCCTCATCCAAAACCGAAACAATTTTCTTTTCATTATAGGTCATAAGAGTTTTCATAACAAACTCGTCAACCTCGTCGGTGAGGCAAAGGACGTCGTAACCTTTATCCCTTGCTAAGGTGGCGGAGGGAATGCCCTTTGCGGCAGAAAGATTATCGCCGCAGGAATAGTAAATGTTTTCCTGACCGTCTGCCATATTTTCCATATAGGTTTTAAGGGTTATTAGTTTTTCTTCCTTGGCGGAGTAGAAAAGAAGCAGCTCTGAAAGAGAGTCCTTGTGCATACCAAAATCGCTTACAACACCGTATTTAATTTGAATACCAAAGGCCTTCCAGAAGGTAAGATACTTTTCAAAGTCCTTATCTAAAAGTCTTTTCAGTTCAGCCTTAACCTTTTTCTCAATGTTTGTTGCAATGGCTTTAAGCTCGTGGCTTTGCTGGAGCATCTCGCGGGAGATGTTAAGGGAGAGGTCGTTGGTATCTACAATACCTTTAACAAAGCGGAAATGTTCGGGAAGTAAATCCTCGCAAGCCTCCATTATCATAACGCCGTTGGAATAAAGGGCAAGACCTTTTTTATATTCCTTGCTGAAATAATCATATGGGGTGTTTGAGGGGATAAACAGCATTGCCTTGAAGCTAACAAGTCCGTCGGCGTTTATACGAATAACCGAAACAGGGTCGGTATAGTCGTGGAATCTTTCTTTGTAAAAGGCAAAACATTCTTCCTCTTTTACCTCATTTTTAGCACGCTGCCAAATGGGCACCATACTGTTAATGGTTTCAATATCGGTGTAGGATTCGAAGGTTTTGTCATCACCCTCACCTACCTCGCGACGCTTTTCAACGGGGAGCTTAATGGGGTGGCGAATGTAATCGGAGTAGGTCTTTATAAGATTTTTAAGACGGTATTCGCTTAAAAATTCGCTGTAGTTTTCGGTATCGGTGTCGGCTTTAAGGTGCATAATAACGTCAGTGCCGACTTTATCTTTTTCGGTTTCGGATATAGTGTAGCCATCAGCGCCCTCGCTTTTCCAAACGTGGGCAACGTCGTCCTTGTAGGAGCGGCTTACAACGGTAAGCTCATCGGCAACCATAAATGCAGAATAAAAACCAACGCCAAACTGACCTATAATGTCATTCTCAAGACGGTCTTTTTTATCCATTTCCTCTTTGAATTTAAGGGAGCCACTTTTGGCTATGGTGCCCAAGTTCTCCTCTAGCTCATCAGCGGTCATACCAAGACCATTGTCAGATACGGTGATGGTGCGAGCGTCTTTATCGAAGGTTACTTTTATTTCGCCCATCTCTTTTTTGCTGCGAGCGGCTTGGTCGGTAAGAGAGATATAGTGAAGCTTATCGATAGCATCGCTTGCGTTAGAGAGAATTTCTCTTAAAAAAATCTCTTTATTGGTGTAAATTGAATTGATCATTAAATCCAAAAGGCGTTTCGACTCGGATTTAAATAACTTTTTTCTCATTTTAATTCGCTTCCTTTAAATGATTATAAATATAGTTTATAAAGTATAGTACCACAGATATAATGATTTTTCAATAACAAATTGTAAACAGTTTTTAGCAAATGATAAATCCCCAAGGCATTAAGTTTAGAGATGCCGAAGCTTATGGATTTTCTATTTTAAAAATGACGGCAGAACCATTGAGGTAGAGTATTATTCTACCGTAAGACAGGCTTATTTTAAACAAGAATACCAATTCTCTGTACAGTTAGATTAGTGTTTTATATATTTTTTATAATTTTTCAATAATTTTTCTTGCATTTTTGATTGTTTTGTTGTACAATAATAACAGAATAAGGTGGAGATAATACTATCGTACCTATTAACAAGGAGGAGTTTTTATGAACAACAACACTTACAAAATTCAGTCAAAAAGAAAGAATCTTTTTTTAAGGCTTACTAAGGGGCATTTTGCCACCAGTCACAGCCATATAAATTATTATATTGACGTTACAACTCAAAAAACCCGTCTTTCAGAGGCTAAAGCCGTTGCAGAGGAACTTGTTTCATACTATCAAAGCACTACAATTGTTGATACAATTCTTTGCTTGGACGGAACTCAGGTTATTGGTGCCTGCCTTGCAGATGAGCTTACCGAGGCAGGATTTTCAAATCTTAACGCTCACCAGACAATCTACGTTGTAACCCCCGAGCATACTTCAGGTAGCCAGCTTATATTCCGCGATAACACAATGCCAATGATAACCGGCAAAAACGTTCTTATTTTAGAGGCGTCTATTACCACCGGCTACACTGCAAAGGCGGCTGTAGATGCAATAAAATATTATGGAGGTAACGTAAGCGGTATCGCAGCTATATTCACTACCACCAAAACTTGTGAGGGTTATCCTGTTCACGCTACCTTTGAAATGTCAGATTTACCCGACTATGCATCATACCCCTCTCACGAATGTCCAATGTGTAAAGAGGGCAAGAAAATAGAAGCATTGGTTAATAGCTTTGGATATTCAAAGTTGGGATAAGGTTGGTGTTATAGCCAACCTTATCGGAAGGCATAAATAGGGTTGCGTATACATATATTTATAGTAACCCATATTTGCGATGGCTAGCTTTTGCGTAAAATAAAACACAAATGAATTTTTGCTACTGTGTGCTAAAACTCCCTTGTTTTTTTGCAAATCTACCATAACCTATAGAGTGGAATGTGAATTCTATGTAAAAAAATAATAAAAATCACAAAAATTCTATTGCAAAACGGGGAAAGATATAGTACAATAAATAAAACTCAGAAACGCACGAGGAGCAAACACGAATAATGGCAATCTCATTTAACGAAAAATACGCAAAAGGATTTTTTTCTGCAAACGCACTTAAAGGTTTGGAGCCTCATGTAAAGGTTGCACACGAGCAGTTAGAAAACAAAACAGGTCTCGGAAGCGACTTTTTAGGTTGGATAAATCTTCCTTTTGATTATGATAAAGAGGAATTTGCCCGCATAAAAAAAGCGGCGGAGAAAATTCAAAAAGATAGTGATATTTTAATAGTTATAGGTATAGGCGGTTCTTACCTTGGCGCCCGTGCCGCTATTGAATTTTTAAAATCTCCCTACTACAACAATTTAAGAGGAGATAAACCCGAAATCCATTTCGCAGGCAACAGCATAAGCGGATCTGCTTTGAATGATATGCTTAAAATCTGCGAGGGCAAACGAGTTTCGGTTAATATTATATCTAAATCCGGTACCACTACCGAGCCCGCTATTGCTTTCAGAGTATTTCGTGAATATTTGGAAAAGCAGTATGGTGAGGAAGAGGCGGCAAAACGCATTTATTGTACTACCGATAAAGCACGCGGAACCCTTAAAGCCTTGGCTGATGAAAAAGGTTATGAGTGCTTTGTTATTCCCGATAATGTAGGCGGTCGTTTCTCGGTATTCACTGCAGTTGGACTTTTACCTATTGCCGTTTCGGGTGCAAATATTGATGCTTTAATGGCAGGTGCCGCTGAGGCCGCAAAAGAGTATAGCGTTTGCGACTTTGAAAAGAACGATTGCTATCGTTATGCCGCACTTCGCAACGCACTTTATCGCAAGGGTAAAGAAATTGAGCTTATAGTTTCTTACGAACCACGTTTCGCATTGCTAGCCCAATGGTTTAAGCAGCTTTTTGGCGAGAGCGAGGGTAAGGATCATAAGGGTATTTTCCCATCATCCGCAATCTTTTCAACCGACCTACATTCAATGGGTCAGTATATTCAAGATGGACGAAGAATCCTTTTTGAAACGGTTGTAAATATTGCCGATTGTGGTAGCGATACCGTAATAAAAGAAGAAGCCGATGACGGCGACGGACTCAACTTCCTTGCCGGCAAAACCCTTTCTTACGTTAATCAAAAGGCATTTGAGGGCACTGTGTTGGCTCATAGCGACGGCGGAGTTCCCTGTTTTGTAATAGACGTTGAAAAGGCAGATGAAGAAAACTTAGGTAGACTTATCTACTTCTTCGAAAAGGCTTGTGCAATATCGGGCTACATTCAGGGTGTTAACCCATTTGATCAACCCGGTGTTGAAAGCTATAAAAAGAATATGTTTGCTTTGCTTGGTAAGCCCGGTTATGAAGTCGAAAAGGCTGAGCTTGAGGCAAGACTTGGCAAATAAACAAGGAAATTACCGTTTTAAACGGTTAAAAATATAAAGGAGTGAGCTAATAATGATTCAGCTTATTATTGGAAAAAAAGGTTCAGGTAAAACAAAAAAATTGATCGACTTGGTTAATGCTGCAACAGAGGCCAGCAAGGGTAACGTTGTTTGCGTTGAAAAAGGCGATACTTTAACCTTTAATATTACACATAAAGCCCGTTTGATCGATGCTGAGGCTTATGGCATCAGCGGTTATGGTGAGCTTTATGCCCTTCTTTGTGGCATTCAGTCTGCAAACCATGATGTTACCGATATCTTTGTAGATGCAACTCTCCGTCTTGGAAGCAGAGATTATGATGAGCTTGCAGCTTTTCTCGACAGACTTTCTGCAATAGCAGAGGATAGCAACACCAAGTTCACATTTACAATTTCTTGTGATGAGGCAGAGCTTCCTGCAAAAATCTTTGACATTGCTACAAAGCTTTAATTTATATTAGTTAAAAAAAAAAACAGCCCCAAAGGGCTGTTTTTTTTACTGTCGATTTGCAAGAAATTAATCTAGTATGTTATCGATTTTGTAATGAATCGGCAGACCATTTTTGGTTTTTAAGTTAAGCTCGCCTTGAATTAGGGGCAAGAAATAGGTAAGAGCATCATCAGTAACGTTGTTTTGCTCGGCATTTATCCATTCTCCGGGGAAGGCTTTTTCGTTGTTTGCAACCATCTCGGCAGGAACGGAATCTATAACTATGTTGTAAGGAGTGTCCGAAACACGGCGGAAGGCCATCATTTTACCTGTTTCCCCATTAAGGGCGGCGGTAACTGCGGCAGAGCCGATTTTTTCTGCTTCGTCAATATCGGTGAGAGATGCTATGTGAGAGGCGGCACGTTGCATAACGTTAAGCTCGACAGAACGCACCTTAACACCAAATTTGTTGGCAACAATTTTTTCAAGCTGTTTACCTACACCGGAAAGAGCAACGTGACCAAAGCCATCAGCCTGATGAACTTCGGCATCCCCAGGTGCGGATAGACTGATGCCCTCGGAAATGGCTACTATAACAGATTTAAATTCCTTTAATTTTTCGCCTACGTCACTTAAAAAGCGGTCGAGGTTAAAATCACACTCGGGAAGATAAATAAGATGGGGTGCAGCCTCGCCGTTTGCGTGAAGCAAGCAACTTGATGCGGCAAGCCAACCTGCGTGACGACCCATAATCTCTACTATTGTAACCGATTTAAGATCGTAAACCGAACTATCTCTTGTGATTTCGTAAAGAGTGGTTGCAACGTATTTTGCAGCAGAACCAAAACCGGGGGTGTGGTCGGTTTCGCAAAGGTCGTTATCAATTGTTTTTGGAACGCCGATAACTCTAATATCTTTGTTTATTTTTTTAAAATATTTTGAAAGTTTGTTAGCGGTATCCATAGAATCGTTACCACCGATGTAGAAAAACGCCTTGATATCATGGCGGTCAAAACATTCGGTAATTGTTTTGTAAACCTCGGGGTCTTTGCTCTCGTCAGGGAGCTTGTAACGGCAAGAACCTAAAACGGTAGAGGGGGTCTGGCGCAAAAGCTCCATATCCTCCTCGGTGGGGATTGCGGTTTTTAAGTCCACAAGATTATCTTTGATAATTCCTTCAATTCCGTTTACAGAGCCGTAAACAGTGTTAATTTGCGGTGATTTCAAGGCTTCTTTAAAAACACCTAAAAGCGATGTGTTGATGGCGCTGGTAGGGCCGCCTGATTGAGCAATTGCAATATTCATTTTACTTTTTCCTTTCAAAGTAAGTAGTTTGTTCTACTAGTATATCACAAACTTTTTCGTTTTTCTACCTATTTTATTATAGTTTTTATTTTTGTTATCTACATTATTTTAATGCGTTGGTTAAAATAAGCCCAAGTGCGTTCAAAAAGGTTACCTTTTCTACCGTATTGGCTGAATATATAGGCAATTCTCCGATTTCCTTTTCATCAAGTAAAAAAACAACCTTTCCTATTATGTCACCACTTTTTATGGGGGCTTCGATATTTTTATTTAACTCTATGGTTTGGGTGATTTTATCCTGTTTCCCTTTTGGTAGCAGTAAATTTATGGCACCGCCATCGGAATCGGGGGATATGCTTTTTTGCATACCCTTTGAAATGGATATGCTTTTTAAATCTTTAAGGTCGGGGGAAAGGCTCAAAAATGACCAATTTGCAAATCCATAATCCAATAGTTTTTTTGCCCCTGTAAAGCGTTCGTTGCTGGTTTCTCCCCCCATAACAATGGCTACAAGCTCCATACCGTCACGTTCGGCGGTGGCGGCTACACAGCATCCCGCTTTTGAGGTGGTACCTGTTTTAAGTCCCGTTGCCCCGCTATAATATCGTACTAGTTTATTCGTGTTGGTGAGTTCACTCTTGCCGCCGCGTAGGGCATCCATCCAAACGGTGGAATATTTTTTTATAAGATTATGTTTTATTAGTGCAGAAGCCATTATAGCAACGTCGTTTGCCGTAGTTAAATGCCCCTCTTCGTCTAGTCCACAAGCGTTTTTAAAGGTGGTGTTTTTCATACCCAGCTCCTTTGCCCGTTCGTTCATAAGACTTACAAAAGCCTCCTCGCTACCCGAAACGGCCTCTGCCAGGGCAACTGTGGCATCGTTAGCACTAGCAATTACCGAAGCTCTGAGCAGTTCGTCCACCGTCATTTCTTCCCCAACTTCAAGCCAGATTTGTGAGCCTCCCATACTAGCGGCGTGATCGCTTGCCGTAACCTTAGTACCTAGGGTTAAAACCTCGTTTTCTATTGCTTCCATAACAATAAGCAAGGTCATTATTTTGGTTATCGATGCAGGAGCAACACGTTCATTTGAATTACTTTCATAGAGCATTTTGCCGGTGCGAGGTTCCATCAGGCAGTAGCTTTTCGCCTTTATGTTAAGGGCTGTATCTACCGTTGCGGCAGCGGGTATTGGGGGAATGTCGGTTAGCAAATCATCGTTTAAAAACTCGGTTGCAACCTCGCCGCTTGCTACAAAAAATCCGCAAAAAAGCGGTACTAATGACATAGTTATTGCCGTTAATACCGCTAAAATTTTATTATACTTTTTCATCAAAAGCACCTCCCATATATTACTAAAATATATGTGTAGGTGTTTTGTTTAATAACCCATATTTTCTTTGCAGATTATAACCTTTATTCTATCCTTGATCCTTTGGAAGCCGGTAAGGACGTAGGTGCTGCAGATTCGAGAATCAATTTTGCAACCGTCGCACATTTCGCGGTTTTCCATTTTCATAGATACACATTTACCTGTTTTAGAGCAGGGTGAATCTACAAGGAGCCTTTGACAGTTTTTAGGAGCGGCTATAGTTTTAACCCTTTCCTCTGCCGCAGTTAAATCCTTAACTATTTTGTTAACGCCTACAACAACTATTACCTCTTTAGGGCCAAAGCATAGGGCGGCAACACGGTTTCCATTGCCGTCAACGTTGTAAAGCTCGCCCTTTTCGGTAATGGCGTTTGATGACGTTATAAAGGCATCGGCCAAAAGGGAGTTTCGCATAACTTCAACTGCTTCGGGGCGGGTAAGACCCTCGGCATAACGATCGAAAAATTTGTAGTTACCTTCACGTAAAAATTGAATGGCATCGATTTCATTTAATGTTGCCGAACCACCCACGCCAACGGAAATCCCCTCAGGCAAAAGAGTTTTTAAAAGGGGAATGATGTCATCCTTTTTTTCGACAACGTAGGGCACCATATTATTGGCTTTTAAATTTTCTACAACTTTTTTAATTAAATTATCCATTTTTGTCACCTTTAAAATATTGTGTATTACAAATTATGATGTTTTTACCTACTTATTTTATCATATGATGTGGTTTATTTCAATATTTTGGAGATTTTTTAGTCCTTATTTGGCAAAACGGGACACAACCACTAACAAAAATGTTGTTTTGTGCTTGTTTTTTCTGTTTTTTTCTTGTTTTGGTATTGACAAATAGTTGTTTTTGGTTTACAATAATGATGTATCAGTAGCGATTTTTGATTCTTGTTTGATTTTTATACTACAAATCCTTTTAACAGAAAGGAAGGTTTTTATGCCTGATTATTATATTAACGAAATTCCCAAAAGCCCTAGAATTCCCAAACTGGTTGCACATCTTTTTGAACAGATGCCTCAAATTGAAACCGATCGTGCCGTTTTGTTAACAGAGGCTTATAAAAAATCGGAGGGCAAGCCGGTGATAACCCGCCGTGCCGAGGCCTTTGCTCATATTATGGAAAACCTACCTATTACTATTCGTCCAAACGAGCTTATAGTAGGTAGCAATACTAAACGTCCACGCAGTTGTCAGGTTTTCCCTGAGTATTCATTTTCTTGGCTTGAGGATGAGCTTGATACTGTAGAAACACGTTCGGCCGACCCATTTTATATCTCTGAGGAGAACAAACAAATTCTTCGTGAGGTTTATAAATATTGGGGTGGTAAAACCACAAGCGAGCTTGCTGAGGAGTATATGTCAGACGGCGCTAAAATGGCAATGAAGCACAACATATTCACTCCCGGTAACTACTTCTATAACGGCGTTGGACATTTATGCGTTAAATATGATGAGGTTTTAGCTATTGGTTTTGACGGCATTAAAGCAAGGGCTGTGGATGAACTTTTAAAGCTTAACGCAGGCGATGCCGATTACGGTAGCCGTACTGCATTTTTAAAGGCAGTTATTATGTCTCTTGAGGCCGCTAGCCGCTATGCTGAAAGATATGCACTTTTGGCGGTAGAAATGGCCGAAAAAGAAACCGATCCCAAGCGTAAGCTTGAACTTGCTTTAATTGCTAACAACTGTGCAAACGTTCCTCGTAGGGGAGCAACAACCTTCTATGAGGCTTGTCAGTCCTTCTGGTTTGTTCAGATGCTTGTTCAAACCGAGGCAAGCGGCCACTCTATTTCTCCCGGACGCTTTGACCAATATATGTATCCTTATTATAAAAAGGATTTAGACGAGGGCAAAATCACAAGAGAGTTTGCCCAAGAGTTAATGGACTGCATTTGGGTTAAACTCAATGACCTCAACAAGGTTCGTGATGCCGCTTCGGCAGAGGGCTTTGCAGGTTATAGCCTCTTCCAAAATCTTATTGCAGGCGGTCAAACCGAAGAGGGATTGGATGCTACCAACGACCTTTCCTTTATGTGCATCTCTGCATCCATGCACGTAATGCTTCCTATGCCTTCCTTCTCGGTTCGCGTATGGAACGGAACTCCCCATGAATTTTTGCTCCGTGCAGCTGAGCTTACCCGTACAGGCGTTGGACTTCCCGCTTATTATAATGACGAGGTTATTATCCCTTCCCTTGTAAATCGCGGACTTTCCTTAGAGGAAGCCAGAAACTACTGTATTATTGGTTGCGTTGAGCCACAGACCCCGGGTAAAACCGATGGTTGGCACGATGCCGCATTCTTTAATATGTGCCGTCCCTTAGAGCTTGTTTTCGGCGGCGGTGCAGAGCTTGGTGAACAGGTTGGACCTAAAACTCCAAGCATCAAAGAGCTTAACACTTTTGATAAATTCTACGATGCTTATAAGGCTCAAATGAACTATATGATTGAAATGATGGTTAATGCCGATAACAGTATTGACCTTGCCCACGCCGAGCGTTGCCCACTTCCCTTCCTTTCATCTATGGTTGATGATTGTATTGCAAGGGGCAAATCGGTGCAAAATGGCGGTGCAGTTTACAACTTCACAGGACCTCAAGGTTTTGGTATTGCAAATATGGCAGATGCCCTTTATGCAATTAAAACCTTGGTTTATGATGAGAAAAAATACACCTTACAGCAATTTGCAGATGCTCTTAAAAATAACTATGGTGAGGCAATGCCACCTGTAATTGCAGGTCAGCTTACCACCTTTGCCGCTAAGGAGCTGGCTTCTAAGGGGAAGGCTCCAAACGAGAAGGTGATTGCTGAAATGTATTCAAAAATCAGCGAAAACAAAACCCCTGCCGATAAAAAAGCTTTTTACGATAGGCTTCGCAGTGATATTGATTCTCTTCCTAAATTCGGTAACGATATTAAGGAAATAGACCTTTTTGCAAGAGATGTTGCGTATACCTATACTCGTCCCTTGCAGAATTATAAAAACCCACGCGGAGGTATTTTCCAGGCAGGTCTTTATCCCGTTTCGGCAAACGTACCTCTTGGTGCACAAACAGGTGCAACCCCCGATGGACGTTTGGCAGGTACTCCGGTTGCCGATGGCGTTTCTCCCTCGGCAGGTAAGGATGTAAACGGACCTACCGCTTCTTGCAACTCGGTTGCAAGGCTTGACCACTTTATTGCCTCTAACGGAACCTTATTTAATATGAAGTTCCATCCAAGTGCACTTAAAGGTGCAAGCGGACTAGAAAGCTTTGTTGCTATGATTCGTGGATACTTCGACCAAAAAGGAATGCACGTTCAGTTTAACGTTGTTAGCCGTGAAACACTTATAGATGCACAGAAAAATCCTGAAAAATACAAATCATTGGTTGTTCGTGTTGCGGGATATAGTGCGCTATTCACCACCCTTTCACGCTCACTTCAGGATGACATTATAAATCGTACCGAGCAAGGAGGTTTCTAAGTGCAGGATTACCTTAATACCAAGGGTCGTATCTTTGATATTCAAAGGTTTTCGGTGCACGATGGACCGGGAGTTCGCACAATAGTCTTTTTAAAGGGCTGTGTGCTAAGGTGCAAATGGTGTTGCAATCCCGAATCCCAACGGTATGAAATTGAGGAGATGACTACGGCGGGCAAAACTAAAACGGTAGGCAAGGATGTTACCGTTGCTGAGGTTTTAGAGGAAGTTTTAAAGGATAGAATTTACTACCGTCGTTCGGGTGGAGGACTTACCCTTTCGGGTGGAGAGAGCCTTTGCCAGCCCGAATTTGCAACGGCACTCCTTAGAGCGGCTAAGGAATCGGGCCTTAATACGGCAATGGAATCCACCGCTGCAGCCCCCATTGAAACCATCCGCGGGCTACTCCCATTTTTAGACCATTATCTGATGGATATTAAACATATTAACCCCGAAAAGCATAAGGAATTTACGGGCAGAGATAACTCTTTGATGCTTCAAAATGCAAGAATTTTAGCAAAGGAAGCAAATCACCTTGTAATAAGGGTGCCTGTAATTCCCACCTTTAACGATACTAAAGAGGAAATCGCTGCCATTGCAAAATTCACCTCTGAGATTATGCCGGGCGGCGAAATCAACCTGCTACCCTATCACCGTTTGGGGCAGGATAAATATAAAGGATTAGGCAGGGAGTATCTTTTAGAGCATATCACCCCGCCAACCGATGAAAAAATGAATGAGCTTTTAGAGGTAGCGAAAAGCTATGGATTAAAAGCAAAGATAGGAGGATAAGGTTTGATTAAAATCGCCCACAACAAGGTTATACGGCTCGGGGCGGTACAAATTGTACAGCACCACTCACCTAAACCTCGTTGTGAACAATTTTCTTTCAAACCTGTTTTCTAGATTTTAAGAAAGGAATGATGAAAAATGGATATGTTTGATGCCCTTAAATCCGAAGGCAAAGCCCGTATTATTCAAGAGCTTGTTCCCGGTAAGCAGATAACCTTAGCTCACGTTATTGCCAATCCCGACCCAGTGCTTTACCAAAAACTCGGTCTTGACCCTGCGGCAGATTATAAAACCTCTGCCATTGGTATCATCACTTTAAGCCCTGCCGAAACGGCAATTATTGCGGGGGATATTGCTACAAAAGCTTCGGGTGCAGAGCTTGGCTTTGTAGATAGATTTAGCGGTACCCTTATAGTAGTAGGAAGTGTTTCTCAAATAGAGGAGGCGGTTGATGCCGTTTGCACCTACGTTCGGGAAACCTTGGGCTTTACAGTTTGTCCCATAACAAAAACGTAATATGAATAAGGTTATTTTAATTGGGCGTAGTGAAAGTGGCAAAACCACCCTTACTCAGGCTCTGAGGGGTGAGGAAATCCATTACGATAAAACACAAAGTGTTGAACGTGAGGGGTTTATAATAGATACCCCGGGTGAGTACATACAAACCCGAAATTTTGGTGGAGCCCTTGCAGTATATGCCTACGAGAGCGATATTGTAGGACTAATTTTGTCAGCAACCGAACCTTATTCCTTATTTAGTCCCAATATTACCTCAATGGCTAACCGTTTGGTTATAGGTATTATAACCGGTATAGACCAAAAGGGGGCTAACCCCGAGAGGGCAGAACGTTGGCTTCGTCTTGCAGGCTGCAAAACTATTTTTAAGGTTAGCGCAGTCACGGGTGAGGGTATAGCCGAGCTTAGGGATTTTTTAACAGGTTTTGACACAAAAGAATACTACAAAAACAACAAAATACGGTTATAAATATACCAAAACACAGAAAAAACAAACAAATATCCATAAAAAACAAGAAAAATATGTGATTTTATGTTGACTTTTGTTTGATTGTGTGGTATATTTAATATAGCAAAATAGGTGAAAGCCTATTATTCCTATTGGATATTAAAAAACTTTAAATAAAGGAGAAATTAAAATGGTATCCGAGTACGAAATCAAAAAACAAATTTGCGAAATCGGTAAGCGTATCTATGACAGAGGTATGGTTGCATCTAATGATGGTAACATCTCTGTAAAGCTTAACGACAATGAGTTCCTTTGCACCCCCACAGGTGTTAGTAAGGGCTTTATGACTCCTGAGTACATCTGTAAGGTAGATGCTGAGGGTAAAGTTATTCAAGCTAACCCCGGCTTCAGACCTTCTTCTGAAATCAAAATGCATATGAGAGTTTACAAAAACCGTCCTGATGTTCAGTCGGTTGTTCATGCTCATCCTATGTATGCAACTGCTTTTGCTATTGCAGGTATTCCCCTTACCCAGCCCATCATGCCCGAGGCAGTTATCGCTCTTGGTTGTGTTCCCATTGCTGAGTACGGTACACCTTCAACTGATGAAATTCCCGATGCAGTAGAAAAGTACTTACCTTACTTTGATGCAGTTCTTTTAGAGAACCATGGTGCACTTGCATTCTCTGATTCTCTTCTCAATGCATACCACAAAATGGAGTCTGTTGAGTTCTATGCAAAGCTTCTTTATCTTTCCGGTCAACTCGGTGGTGCTAAAGAGCTTTCTAAGAGTCAGGTTGAAAGACTCTTCGAAATTCGTCGTGCATTCGGTCTTCCCGGCAAGCATCCTGCAAACCTCTGCCCCAATGCAAAAGCAGGTTTACCCAGCTGCCACAGCTGTAAAGGTACTTGCGGTGCAACCCTTAATGCAGATTGCGGCGCTTCTGAGGACCTTGTAGCTCAAATTACCAAAAAGGTTATGGAGCAACTCGGTAAATAAAATTCCCTCGAAAGGATTAGTCATTCTATGACCGAGCAACAACTCAAAAAACTTGTTACCGAAGTTGTTTCTAGCCTCGGTAATCAAGATATGACCTTAGATTTAGCACTTTGTCTTACCGAAAAGGTAAAGGCAAAGGCGACCGAAATGGGTGTGAATGCGGTTATTGCAGTTTCCAATGCCGCAGGAAATCCCGTATCGGTGCAATGTATGGATGATTCCTACATTGCAAGCTACGATGTAGCCTTTAACAAGGCCTACACGGTAGTTGCCCTAAAAATGCCAACCACCACTCTAAAGGAACTTGCCCAACCCGGCGGCTCTCTTTATGGTATACAGTTTACAAACGGTGGTAAAATAGTCATTTTTGGTGGCGGAGTTCCCCTTTACAACAAGGCAGGCAAGATAATTGGCGGTCTTGGAGTGAGTGGGGGCAGTGAGGGTGAGGATACCTCCCTAGCCGAGTATGGCGGAGAGATATTTAAATCCTTAATTTAATGAAAGGAAAGTGCAGATATGAGTGTTAATTCTGCTGATATTGAGCAAATTGTCCGTCAGGTAATCGGTCAAATGCAGGGTACAGCTTCCGCTCCTAAAAAGAGTGCAGGCCCAATCCCCAAAACAGGCCGAGTAGCAATGCTCACCGAGCTTGAGAAATTCGAGCTTAAAGAATTCCCAATCCCCGCTCTTGGTGATGACGATATTCTTGTTAAGGTTGAGGGTTGCGGCGTTTGCGGTACAGATGCTCACGAATTTAAACGTGATCCCTTTGGTATGATTCCCGTAGTTCTCGGTCACGAGGGTACAGGTGAAGTTGTTGCCGTAGGTAAAAACGTTAAAAAAGATAGTGCAGGTAAGCCCTTAGGCGTAGGCGATAAGGTTGTAACCTGTATGATATTCAAGGACAATCCTGATATCACAATGTTCGACCTTAATAAACAAAACGTAGGCGGTGCCGATGTTTACGGTCTGCTTCCTGATGATGACGTTCATCATAACGGCTGGTTTGCAGATTATATCGTAGTTCGCGGTGGATCTACAATTTTTAACGTAAGTGATTTAAGCTTAGACCTTAGAATTCTTATTGAGCCCGCAGCCGTTTTAATCCACGCAGTTGAGCGTGCAAAAACCACAGGCATTTTAAGATTTAACAGCCGTGTGGCAGTTCAAGGTTGTGGCCCTATCGGACTTCTTTGTATCGCAGTTCTTCGTGCAATGGGTATTGAAAATATCGTCGCAGTTGATGGCGACGAAAAGCGTCTTGCTTTCGCTAAAGAAATGGGTGCCGATAATTCGGTTAACTTTAAAAATTACAGCGGTGTTGAGGATCTTGCAAAGGCAGTTGAAAATGCATTTGGCGGCTATCTTGCAGATTTTGCTTTCCAATGTACCGGTTCTCCAATTGCTCACGCCAATATCTATAAGTTTATTCGCAACGGCGGTGGACTTTGTGAGCTCGGCTTCTTTATCAATGGTGGCGATGCTACAATCAATCCCCACTTTGATATTTGTGCAAAAGAAATCACAACAGTTGGTTCTTGGGTTTACACCCTTCGCGATTACGCAACTACTTTTGATTTCTTAAAACGTGCAAAGGGAATTGGCTTACCCGTAGAAAAGCTTATTACCCATCGTTTCCCCTTAGAAAAAATTAACGAGGCTCTAAAGACCAACCTTGCAATGGAAGGCCTTAAAATTGCCGTTATTAACGAATAGGTGATTTAAATGGGAAAAGCAGTAGGAATTATTGAAGTATACGGACTTGCGGCGGCTTTTGTGGCTTGTGATGCAGGTTGCAAAGCGGCGAACGTAACCGTAGAAAACTTTGATAAAAACAAACCCGGTAATCCTGAAGGACTTAAAGTTCCCCTTATTGTGGCAGTAAAATTCCGTGGTGGCGTAGCCGATGTTACAGCGGCTATTGAAGCTGCTAAGGATGCCGCAAATTCCGTTTCGGGCGTAATTTGTACACACATTATCCCAAACGTTGAGGATGATACCGAAAAAATGTTAAAGCTAAACGCTTTTGATAAAAACTAATTAAACGGAGGAAATAAAAATGGCATACGAAGCATTAGGTATGGTAGAAACCAGAGGTTTAGTAGCAGCAATTGAGGCCGCTGATGCAATGGTTAAGGCAGCAGAGGTTGAACTTATTGGTACCGAGAAAATCGGTAGCGGACTTGTATCTGTTATGGTAAGAGGCGACGTTGGTGCAGTTAAAGCAGCAACCGAGTCCGGCTCTGCAGCAGCTTCCAAACTCGGCGAGCTCGTAGCAGTTCACGTAATTCCCAGACCTCACGCAGACGTTGAGAAGATTTTACCCAAACTTTAATTGAAGTTTAGTCGAAGGAGGAGTTATCTCCTATGAAGTCATTAGGACTTATAGAGGTTGAAAGCGTAGCGGCGGCAGTAGATGCACTTGATTTAATGTGCAAAGCGGCTGACGTAGAGTTTGTAACCTGGGAAAGAAAGTTGGGCGGCAGACTTGTTACCGTTATTGTGGAGGGCCAAATCTCAGCAGTAAAGGCGGCGGTTGAAGCGGCTGGCGGAGCAATTAAGGATCTTGCGGCTTCTGCAGTTATTGCAAGTCCTCACTCTGAAACCCAGCGTATGGTAGAACTCAGCGCTTCCAGAATTCTTAAAAAACAAAAAGCCCAGGAAGAGGCTAAATAGTTTTGCAGAAAGTATAAAATAATATACTTTCAGTAATCTATCCGAAAGGTGGATTTAATATGGCAGCAGCCAAAGGCGGTACAAAAAAATCCGCACCAAAAAAACAGACAAAAACTACTGAGGTAGTTGAAGTAAACGTAATAACGGAGGAAAAGAAAATGGCACTTGAAGCATTAGGTATGGTAGAAACCAGAGGTTTAGTAGCAGCTATTGAAGCAGCTGATGCAATGGTTAAAGCAGCTAACGTAGAGCTTATCGGCACCGAGAAAATCGGTAGCGGACTCGTATCTGTTATGGTAAGAGGCGACGTTGGCGCAGTTAAAGCAGCAACCGAGTCAGGCTCTGCAGCAGCTTCCAAACTCGGCGAGCTCGTAGCAGTTCACGTAATTCCCAGACCTCACGCAGACGTTGGGAAAATTTTACCCAAACTTAAATAATTAGGGTAAAAATAATTTTTGTTAATCTCCGCTTTGCGGTAGATATGCATATTTACTGATTTTATAAGGAGGAAAAGAATTATGGCACTCGAAGCACTTGGTATGGTAGAAACCAGAGGTTTAGTAGCAGCTATCGAAGCAGCTGATGCAATGGTTAAAGCAGCTAACGTAGAGCTTATCGGTACCGAAAAAATCGGTAGCGGTTTAGTATCCGTTATGGTTCGCGGTGACGTTGGTGCAGTTAAAGCAGCAACTGAGTCAGGCTCTGCAGCAGCATCTAAACTCGGCGAGCTCGTAGCAGTTCACGTAATCCCCAGACCTCATGCAGACGTTGAGAAGATTTTACCTACTCTTAAATAATTTCTTCTTTAACGACAAATTCTTTTACTGTTTTAAGGGAGGGTTTTAAACCCTCCCAGCAGGCAGTATAAACAGATTTAATTCGTCTTTTATTTTGAAAAAATTCCTGAAAGGGGTATTTTTGTGATTGTTGGAAAGGTAGTTGGCAGCGTAGTTGCCACTCGTAAGAACGAAGGATTGGTTGGCAGTAAATTTATGATTGTTGAGCCGCTTTCCAATATGTCGGCAGATGGCCGAATTGTAGCAGTAGATAACGTAGGTGCAGGTATTGGTGAAATTGTACTTGTAGCCACCGGTAGTGCCGCAAGAATTGGCTGTGATATGGCTAATGCTCCTGTAGATGCGGCTATTGTAGGTATTGTAGATAATTCTATCGGACTTATGGAAGACTAATTGTTATGGATATAAATGATCTTAAATTAACTTTGAAAAATAGCGGCGTTGTTGGTGCTGGCGGTGCAGGTTTTCCTTCCTATGCCAAGCTTAGCGACAAAGCCGATTTAATACTGCTTAACTGTGCTGAGTGTGAGCCACTTTTGAAGCTCCATCGTCAGGTTATGCAGGTATATGCATATGAGATTTTAACCGCTTTAGATACAGTTCGTGAAACTGTGGGAGCCAAAAAGGCTATTGTTGCCATTAAGCCCTCCTACAAAAAGGCGGTAGATGCCGTAAAGGCACTTCTCCCTGATTTTAAAAAGGTGGAAATCGGCTTTTTGCCTGAGGTTTATCCCGCAGGTGATGAGGTCGTAACCATATATGAAACCACCGGACGAGTAGTCCCTGCAGGTAAGCTTCCCATTGAGGTAGGAGTTACTGTTTTTAACGTAGAAACCATTTTAAATACTTATTACGCAATTAAAAATGGAGCAGGAGTTACCCATAAATATATAACCGTAACGGGTGCAGTTAAAAATCCCATAACCGTAAAGGTTCCACTTGGCGTGACCATTAAAGAGGTTATAAAGCTTGCGGGTGGTGCTACCATTAAAGAATACGCTTTAATAAACGGTGGCCCTATGACCGGAGGTATAGTAACTGAGGAGGACGTAGTAACCAAAACAACTAATGCGATTTTGGTTTTACCTCCCAACCAGTACATAATCAAAAAACGTCAAAATAATCCTCAAATTTCCCTTAAACGAGCAATGTCGGCTTGTTGTCAGTGCAAAATGTGCACCGACCTTTGCCCCCGTAATTTGCTTGGTCATCCTATTGAGCCGCATAAGTTTATGCGTAATGCTTCCAGCGGCGTAACCAAGGATGTTACGCCTTATCTTGGAACATTTTTCTGTTCAGGTTGTGGACTTTGTGAAATGTATTCTTGTTTTCAAGGACTTAATCCTCGTACCTTAATGAGTATGGTAAAGGGCTCTCTCAGAAAGGGAGGTATCTCCGTACCCGAGGCTCCCGAGGTTCCCGTTAAAGAGGAAAGAAACGGCAGATATATTTTAAAATCCCGTCTTACTGCAAGACTTGGACTTACCGAATATAATCATGCTGCTCCCCTTGATGAAAGTGAATATGCTCCCAAAAGAGTTAAACTTTTACTTTCACAGCATATCGGCAAGGCGGCTGAGCCTATCGTAAAGCAGGGTGACGCAGTAAAGGTTGGCGATTTAATTGCCGCCGCTGATGAAAATGCTTTAGGAGTTTCCATTCACAGTTCCATAAACGGACTTGTTACAGAGGTTAATGAAAAGTATATTGTTATAACGGCTAATTAGCCAAATTTCAAAGGAGTAAACTGACTATGGGTAAAGCAATAGGAATGGTTGAATTTCAAACCGTTTCGACAGGTATGAACGGTGCCGATACCATGATAAAAACCGCTGAGGTTGAAATTATAGAGTGTGCAACCGTTTGCCCCGGTAAATATATTGTCATAATAAGCGGTGAGCTTAGTGCAGTTAAGGCATCGGTAGATTCTGCAAAGTCAAAATTTGCCGATAAGGTTATTGATAGCTTTGTGCTTGGTAATCCCCATGAATCTATTTTTTCTGCCATTTACGGTGCAACCGCACCCGAGGGCGTAGAGGCGTTGGGTGTTATGGAAAGTTTTTCAGCCGCAACTGCAATAGTAGCTGCTGATGCTGCCGCTAAAACCGCCTTGGTGGAGCTTATTGAACTTCGCCTTGCAAGGGGTATGTGCGGTAAATCCTACCTACTTCTTACAGGTAGTGTTTCTGCTGTTACCGCCGCTATTGAGCGTGCAGAAAATGAAGCAGCGGACAGAGGTATGTTCCTTGATAGTTCCATTATCCCCAGACCTGACAAAAAACTTTGGCAAAGTATTCTCTAGCATCTATTAAACCAAAAAGGAGAACTGATTTATGCTCGCAATAGAGCGCAGAAATGCAATTCTTGCCAAACTTTCAATGGAGGGCAAGGTTGTAGTAAGTGATCTCAGTAAAGAGTTTGACGTCACCGAGGAAACTATTCGTCGAGATTTAGAAAAATTAGATAATGATGGTTTCGCAAAAAAAACCTATGGCGGTGCTGTTAAGGTTGAAAATTTTAATACAGACCTTCCCTTTCATATCCGCAAGCAGTCTAACGTAGAAAATAAACAAAAGATAGCAACCATTATTGCCGATATGATTAAAGACGGTGACTACATTATGCTTGATGCAAGTTCCACCGCCCTTAACGTTGTAAAGGCTATTTTACAACTAAAAAAAATAACCATTATAACAAACTCTATTGAGGTTCTTTTAGAGCTTTGCAATAAACCCGATTGGACGGTTATTTCCACAGGCGGTACCCTTAAAGAGGGCGGCCTTTCCTTGGTGGGCTATCAGGCGGAAAAGATGGTTGAGGGCTTCCATGTAGACATTGCAATTTGTTCCTGTAAGGGTATAGATGCAAGTAATGGTGTTACCGATTCAAATGAGCGTGATAGCGAAATTAAAAAAGCCTTTTTCAAATCTGCTACCCGCAAGGTTTTGGCAGTAGATTCCTCAAAATTCAACAAGGTTTCTTTTGTAAAGGTTTGCTCCATAGCCGACGTTGACGTTGTTGTAACCGACACCGATCCGGGTCAGCTTTGGAAAGAAAATTTAGAAAAAGCAAACACCTCTTTAATATTTGAAAAACAAGATTTTGAAGATTAAATCTTTGATATAGATTTTTGAAAGGATTGATATTTATGGCCGCAATAAGTAAATCTGATATTGAAAGAATTGTTCGCGAGGTTGTTGTAGGTCTTGGCAATACTGCCACTGCCACCACCTCTGCCCCTTCATATACAAGCACTCATTTTGAGGGCAGAAAGCTTCTTGGTGTTTACTCCGATATGAACGAGGCTATCGATGCCGCCTCTGAGGGCTATAAGGCAGTTCGTGCCATGAGCGTTGAAAAACGTGAAAAGATCATTACTGCTATTCGCGAGCTCACCCGTGCTGAGGCTCCTATTATGGCTAAAATGGGTGTTGAAGAAACCGGTATGGGCAGAGTAGATCATAAAACTGCAAAGCATATGCTGGTTGCTGATAAAACTCCCGGAACTGAGGATATTGTAAGCGAAGCCAAAACAGGCGATAATGGTCTTACTTTAACCGAAATGGCTCCATTTGGTGTTGTTGGTGCCATTACCCCCAGTACCAATCCCAGCGAAACCGTTATATGCAACAGTATTGGTATGATAGCGGCCGGCAACGGTGTTGTTTTCAATCCTCATCCCGGTGCCATCTGCGTTTCCAACTATGCAGTTGACCTTGTAAACCGTGCATCTCGTATGTCGGGCGGCCCTGACGTGCTTGTTGCTTCTATGGATAAACCCACTTTGGATTCCGCAAAAATTATGCAAACCCATCCCGCAATCCGCCTTTTAGTTTGTACAGGTGGCCCAGGTGTTGTTCGCTCGGTTCTTTCTTCGGGCAAAAAGGCAATCGGTGCGGGTGCAGGTAATCCTCCCGTTATAGTTGATGATACTGCTGATATCGTTAAAGCAGGTAAAGATATAATTGATGGTTGTACCTTTGATAACAACCTACCCTGTATTGCAGAAAAAGAGGTATTTGTTTTTAACAACGTTAAGGACAGACTTATTTCTGAAATGCAAAAAAACGGTGCTTACCTTATTTCTTCTGCTCAGGCAGATGCTTTGGCAGAGGTTGTTTTGGTAGACGTTACCGATAAAAAGACAGGCAAAGTTAAAAAGACCATCAACCGTAAATGCGTTGGCCGTGATGCTAAGGTTTTACTTGGTATGATTGGCGTTAACGTTGGCGATGAAATCCGTTGCGTAATCTGTGAAACGGGCTTTGATCATATCTTCGTTCAAGAAGAGCTTATGATGCCCATTCTACCAATCGTTGGTGTTTCTAATATTGATGATGCTATTGAGCTTGCAGTTAAGGCCGAGCATGGAAATCGTCACACCGCTCATATGCACTCAAAGAATATCGACCATCTTTCACGTTTTGCCGCAGCAGTTGAAACCACAATTTTTGTTAAAAATGCACCTTCCTATGCAGGTATAGGCTTTGGTGGCGAGGGTCATGCAACCTTTACAATCGCAGGACCTACCGGCGAAGGAATTACTTCGGCAAGAAGCTTTACAAGAAAACGTCGCTGTGTACTTGCCGACAATTTTAGAATTATCTAAAATTTGAAATCTTTTGCCCGCATAACCCATTTTGGTTTAGCAGCAGTATCTATTGTACGGCTACGCTTACCAAAATTCGAAATACACCTTATAAAAAATATTTTAAAATATTTTTTCATCCGAAAGGACTGTAACTTATGGATATAAATATTTCGGCTATTACTGAAGCCGTATTAAAGGCACTTGAAAATAATACTGCAAACGAGGGCGATATTCCTCTTGGTATTTCTAATCGTCATGTGCACCTTTCTAAAGAACACGTGGAGGTGCTTTTTGGTGCAGGCTATGAGCTTACCCCTATTAAAGATTTGGTTCAGCCCGGTCAATACGCTTGTAAGGAGCAGGTTACTATCGTTGGTCCATCTCTTCGTCCCATTGAAAAGGTACGTGTTTTAGGCCCCGTTCGCTCGGCTTCTCAGGTAGAAATTTCCCGCACTGATGCCTACACCTTAAAGGTTTCCGCCCCTGTTAGAGAGAGTGGAAAAATTTCAGGCTCCGCTCCCATTACCATCATTGGGCCAAAGGGTGTTGTAACGCTTAAAGAGGGTTGTATAATCGCTAATCGTCACATACATATGAGCCTTGAAGACGGTGAGAGGTTTGGCGTTAAGGATAATGAGTACGTTGACGTTGATGCTTTAGGTGAGCGTAAAACAAGATTTTTTGACGTTCAGGTTCGTGTGCACAAGGATTTTAGACTTGAGATGCATCTTGATACTGACGATGCAAATGCCGCAGGACTTAAAAACGGTTCAAAATTAAGCATAGTAAAGTAATTAGAAATAGGTTTTTATTATGAATAGATTTAAAATTCGCACCGAGGTGCGTTTTAATAAAAATGCACTTGATACTCTTTATGAATTCAACGGCAAATCAGCAGTTATTATAACCGATAAGTTTATGATGTCCTCCGGACTTATAAATAAAATCACCGATAAAATGCAGGGTTATAAAAGCATTGCTATTTTTGATGAAATTACTCCCGACCCTACAACCGAGCTTATAGCAAAAGGTCTTAAATTTATAACCGAAAATAGCGGTGAAATTGTTATTGCCCTTGGTGGCGGTTCGGCCATTGATGCTGCAAAGGCTATTGTTTTAATGGGCGAAAAATCCGGTATGGGTGATTTAAAGCTTATTGCTATTCCTACCACCAGCGGTACAGGTAGCGAGGTTACAAAATTCGCCGTTGTTACCGATAATGAAGAGGGCAGAAAGTTTCCTCTTGTAGATGAAAATCTTATTCCCGACCTCGCAATTTTAGACCCCGAGCTTGTTTTATCAGCTCCGCCATCTGTTACAGCCGATACAGGTATGGATGTTATAACCCATGCTTTTGAAGCTTTGGTTTCTGTAAATAATAACGATGCCGCTGATGCTTTGGCAGAAAAATCGCTTCTCCTTGCATTTAAATATCTCCCCTTT
Organism: Acutalibacteraceae bacterium; assembly: GCA_045534095.1. Classification (GTDB taxonomy): domain Bacteria; phylum Bacillota; class Clostridia; order Oscillospirales; family Acutalibacteraceae; genus UMGS1279. The sequence continues at coordinate 23,612 of JAZSJA010000105.1, forward strand.
GCTTTTAAGCATGGCGACGATGTTGTTGCAAGAGAAAAAATGCACTCTGCTTCCTGCCTTGCAGGTATGGCGTTTAACGAGGTTGGTCTTGGTATTAACCACGGTATTGCTCACGCACTAGGTGCAAAATTCCACATTCCTCACGGTAGAGCAAATGCCCTTTTGTTGCCCCACGTAATTCGCTACAACGCACATCTTCGTGCATGCTTTGGTAATAATCCTACCGATGCCGCCGAGCGTTATGCCGATATTGCTCGTAAAATAGGTCTACCTCATGACAATATCCGCATTGCGGTTGAGAGTCTTATTGAGGAAATTAAACATATGATGCGACGTATGGATATGCCTGCAACTCTTTGGGACGCTGGCGTAACCAGAGAGCAGTATGAGGCTGAAAAGGCAAATATTATTCAGTCGGCAATGGATGATGCTTGTACAACCTCTAACCCTCGTGAGGTAGACGTTGCAGGAATTGAAAGAATTTTAGGGCATATAACTCCCTAATAAATAATGAAAATAAAACACCAAGTGACTTTTTCAAGAAGCCATTTGGTGTTTTTGCGTTTTTGTCAAAAAATTTAGTTACTTATTAGTAGGAAAAATTTCCGTTGGAGTTTATTTTTACCTTTTTGCCGTTTACAAGGGGGACTGTCATTTCAAGACTCTCTCCCTTTGGAAGGTGGGGGTTAAGGGTTATTTCATTCCAACCGGGGGCTTTTGGTGCAAGACCTAAAATATCCTCAATTATTACCGAAACGGGGGCGCTTGCCCAAGGGTGGCAAAGACTGGTGTTGAATTTTTGGTCAACTCCCCAAGCCTCAAAACAGGTGGTTCCACCTTCACGCACCATATTATACCAAGACGAAGAACCTTCGCTTACAAGGGTGTCCCAAACAGCATCATATCTGCCTGTTTTAGCAAGGGCTTTGAGATAAAAATATGCCATATAAACACCGCACACAAGACCTTTTTTTGCAATAAAATCTGCAATATTATTTGTTGCGAAGGATGGTTCCAATCCGTAATAAAGGGGAATAACGTTGGCGTGAAGGGAGGAATGGCGACTGTTCTCACTATCCACGTAAAGACCGATTTTTTCATCAAAGAAAATACTATTGAATTTTTCTTTAAGCTCTTTGCTTTTGTTTTCGTGATGTATTCCTAAAATATCCTTAATTTGCTCTACCTGAGTTACTGCTCCAACGTAAAATGCGTTTATAACGTTGTGTACGCCCTTGCCGATTGGATTGGTTAAGGGGAAATCGTAATTGTCTCGAAGATTGTCAGGCCAGTCAACAAGATTCCAGGTATCAACCAATTCCAGCATACCGTCACCGCGGTCAAACTGCTTAAAATGGCTGAGCATTTTTTCACATACAGGAAGCATAGATTTTAGAAATCCCTGATCCCCCGTATGCATATAATGGCGAAGCAGTAAAATGGGAAATTGTAAGGAATAATCGGCAATTTCTTGCATAAGAGAACCGGGAGCAACTGCCAAAATTCCCTCAGAAATCAACTGTGATTGAGCCTGATTTATTATGGCTTTTTCAAAAAGTCGTATATCGCCCGTAAGGTAGATGTGGGATGCACCGGTAATGGTCAAATCCCCCGCATATTGTCCTTTTTCTCGTGATGGGCAATCCACAAAAATATCTTGGCTGCCGTATTTAACACCATTTTTACAAAGATTAAATACTGCCTCTAAAATCTTGTTAGAGGATTTTAGAGTGCAGGCAGAATCATCAAAGGGGTAATGGCGAACTACGGCCGTAACCTCTTGGATTTCTATATCTGAATTTTGTGGTAGAATTTCAGCATAGCGAAAGGCCTTGTAATCGTAGCCCTCAAAAACGCAATTATTTCCGTTTAAAATAAGGGCATCTTCATAGTGGCAATAGCAACGGGTTTCAAAACGCACCGAGCCGTCGGCATTTAATTCTTCACCATAGCGTATTAAAACCTTATCACCGCTTTTGCCCTCTGCCAAAACCTTTAAGGTGCCGGTTATCTCCTCACCAAAGTCAAGAAAAATACCGCCGTTTTTAAGATTTTTAACCTCTTTAGCCTTTTTTTCATAAACCTGCAAGTTTACAGATGGTGCAGAGTTAAAGGTATAATCAATATCGTTTTTTACAGAGCAGGAAATAAATTCGGTGTTAATAATTCTTGAATCAACGCACTCGCTGTATCCTGTTTCATAGCCGATGTTACATTCGCCCGTAATATTAGTAACGGGGCATAAAAGCCAACTTTCATCTGTGGAAAGAATAACCTCATTGTCTGCAATAAGGTCGGCAATCATACCCATACGGTAGTCACCACTATTCCACACACGGTTAATATGACCTTGGTAATAGTTATGCACTAAAATCTCATTTTTGCCACTTTTTAAAAGATTTGTAATATCAAACTCGTTGTAATAATAGCAAAAATGATAGCCTGCGGTAGGGCCTTGGCCAACAAATTTTTTGTTTATGTAAAGCTTAAAATAATCATCGGCAGTAATTCGGATTACAACCTTTTTGGCGCCCGTAAAATCAAACTCCTTTTTAAAAAGAGTATGCAGATTTTTAAGGTTGTCACTATGGGTGTAATCTTTATTTGATTTCACTTCGCGATGAAAAATGTTTATGGGGGCAAGGGATGAAAATTCCTTACGGCAGATCCATTTTCCTTTGAAAGGTGACATAATTTTCAGTCCTCAATTCTTTTATAAATGTCTATATTATTACAAAAGCCAAAACAATAAGGCCAAGGGCTATGCGGTAATAGCCGAAGAATGAGAAATCTTTTTTCTTAACGTATGCCATAAGTGCACGGATGGCAATAACGGAAACTATGAATGAAACCAACATACCTGTTAAAAGAATTATAATTTCTCCACCGCCAAATGAGCTTTCGCCCAGGAATTTAACAATTTTTAACAAGCTTGCACCAACCATTGTGGGAATTGCAAGGAAAAAGCTGAATTCTGCGGCGGCGGGGCGTGCAAGACCAATAAGGATTGCACCAAGTATGGTAGCACCCGAACGAGAGGTGCCGGGGATAAGTGCCAACATTTGAAAACAACCAATCAAAGCGGCTGTTTTAAAGGTTATTTCGCTTGTTTTATTTATTGAGGGAGTGCGTGATGCATTGAATTTTTCTACCAAAATAAATAAAATTCCGTACAAAATAAGGGTTATAGATACGGTGACCTTGTTGTAAAGATGTGTATCTAAAAAGTCGTCAAGGGGTAATCCGATTAAGGCGGCGGGGAGAGAGGCAACCAAAACCTTTAACCATAAATTAACCGATTTAAGATTTAAATAGCGTTCTGCACCTTGGAGAGTGGGCTTGTTTTGGAAAGGCCAAAGCTTTTTAAAAAACAAAAGAAGCACGGCGATAATTGCACCAAGCTGAATTACAACGTCATACATTTCGGCAAACTTTTCCGGATTACTTATATTTTTAAATGGGATAATATCCTCAAGCAAAATAAGGTGCCCTGTACTGCTAATGGGTAGCCATTCGGTAATACCCTCAACAATACCGTATATGATCGACTTCAAAATATCTAAAATCATAATAAATACCTCCATTTTTATAATTCTATCATAATTTATGTTAAAAGTATAGTGTAAAATGCAAAATATTGTTATATTGACTTTTTATGGTTACTAATATATAATAGGGTTGTATTATTATTTAGGAGATGTTTTGATGTTTAAAGGCAAAACGTTACTTATAACCGGCGGTACGGGTTCCTTTGGTAACGCCGTACTGGAAAGATTTTTAAAAACCGATATTAAGGAAATTCGCATTTTTTCACGTGATGAGAAAAAGCAGGATGATATGCGTCATCGTTACCAAAGTATTTCCCCCGAGCAGAGCGGAAAAATAAAGTTTTTCATTGGTGACGTGCGTGATCTCTCAAGCATAAAAAACGCAATGTATGACGTGGTTTTTTTATTCCACGCCGCCGCCCTAAAGCAGGTTCCCTCCTGCGAGTTTTTCCCCATTGAAGCGGTAAAAACCAACGTACTGGGCACCGATAACGTTCTCACCGCCGCCATTGAG
>JAZSJA010000111.1:0-17213 GCA_045534095.1 Acutalibacteraceae bacterium
AAGGTGCTGGCAAGTGGCATAGAATCAAGGTCTTTTCGCTTTACCCAAAATGCTTCCCCTTCGGAAGATGATTTAACCTCACCCTCAAACTCATTTGTTTTATAAAGTAAAACTATGTATCTGGCTAAAACGCCGTTTCTCTCGGTCTGCCACTGCTTTGTTCCGCAGAGCTTGGGGTGTTTTATTTTTATTCCGGTTTCTTCAAAAACCTCTCTTATAACGGCGGCGTTAAAGGACTCCCCTGCTTCTACGTGTCCACCGGGAAAGGCAATTCCCGGCCAACGATCGGTATCCTTTCTTTTTTGAACAAGCACATTACCTTTATCATCATAAACCATACACATATTGGTTAAAATTACATTTTCCATTTATAACACCTAGATTTTAAAGTTTTCTATTATTATACAATAAAAATTCCAAAATGGAAAGCCTTTTTATTGACACAAAAAATTTCCCGTGATATACTGAATTTACAATAAACTTTTGGATGTGATTTTATGAATAATTTTAATTTTTATGCACCAACCAAGATTTTGTTTGGTAAAGGTCAAATTAAAAATCTCGGCAAAGAGATAATACCCTACGCTAAAAAGGTATTGCTTGCATATGGTGGTGGCTCGGTTAAAAAAAGCGGTCTTTATGACAAAACCGTTTCAATTTTAAATCAAAACGGAATAGATTTTTTTGAACTTTCGGGTATTGAACCTAATCCTAAAATCGAATCGGTTCGAGAGGGCGTTAAACTCTGCCGTGAAAATAAAATTGAAGCCATTGTTGCTATTGGTGGCGGTAGTGTTATAGACTGTGCAAAGGCTATTTCTGCCGCAGTTGGCTATGAGGGTGATCCTTGGGAGCTTATTCTTGATAATTCGCTTATTACAAGTGCAATCCCCATTTTTACGGTGCTTACCCTTTCGGCAACGGGTACCGAGATGAACGGCAATGCGGTTATTTCAAATATGGAAACCAATGATAAAAAGGCACTGAAATCCGTTCTTGTTAAGCCTGTTTGCTCGGTGCTTGACCCCGAATACACCTGCAGTGTTTCACCTTGGCAAACCGCTAGTGGAACTGCAGATATTATGAGCCATATTTTTGAGGTATATTTCTCAAACGCAAAGGGTGCTTTGGTTGCAGATGGAATTGCTGAAGCTCTACTAAAGGTTTGCATAGAATGTGGAGAAAAGGCTTTTAATAATCCTGATGATTATGAGGCACGTGCAAACTTAATGTGGGCTTCATCCCTTGCCATTAACGGACTTACTGCCGCAGGTAAGGCAGGCGAGCCTTGGAGCTGCCACGCTATGGAGCATCAGCTTAGTGCTTATTATGATATAACTCACGGTGCAGGACTTGCAACCGTAACGCCCAGTTGGTTCCGCTTTATTTTAAGCGAAAATACTGTGGATAAATTTGTAAAGTACGGTATTAACGTTTGGGGAATTGATAAAAATCTTGCCCCCTTTGATATTGCAAACAAGGCAATAGAAAAAACCGAAGAATTTTTATTTAACACCTTAAAACTCCCCCGCACCCTTAAAGAGTACGGAATTGACGAAACCCACCTTGAAGAAATGGCAACCAAGGCTGCTGCGGAATATTTAGACAAAGCAATTGTTCCCCTGACCGCAAAGGATGTTTTAAAGATTTATAAAGACTGTTTAGAATAACAAAAAATAGAAAAAAATAAAACTTCAGGATTTACGGCAAAAGTAAAACCTGAAGTTTTTGTTATATAGAAAATTTTTTATTTTACAAATTCCGTTTGATTAACGTTTTTCTGAACGGTTGATAAGAACCAACAATAAAGGGCTTCGCCAAGTTCCTGATAAATTGGATCTCCGTCGTGAGAGCAAAGCATAGCAAAGGTCTGCCCTACTCTGCGATCTACCTCAGTTCCTCTTCTAAAAGAAAGATAATAGAAAGAAAATGCTCCCGTATCTGAAGATTTTTCAAACAAGCCTTCATCCAAATTATGAAGTTCATCAAAAAATGCCGAACGTGCCGCATTAGCGATGGTTATATTGGGGCAAAACTCCTCTAAACCTGCCATAACGGTAAAGGAAAGTAGTAAAACCTTTTGGGTAATAAGGCTCTCGCTATCATTTTCCGAAATGGTAAGTTCATCCTTTTTGCATACCGAAACAAATTCAGTAGCCAAAACTGTTCCCAGTTTCTTGGCTTTTTTTATGTTTCCGTTGGCTTTTTCCTTATCGTACTCGACAATGTCACCATAAAGTTCTATATTCTTTTTTACATCACTTGAAGGCTTTTCGCCTACAATTTTCATATCAGAATCTTGAAACATTTGATCACCTGCTTAAAATAAAATCTAACCTTAAATTTGATTTTTAATTTCCTTTAACGCTTTTGCAAGCTGATCGGGGCAAGAGGTACCACGAAAGCCACAGTTTATTCCTTCTAATCTGTTGATAACGTCATTTATATTCATACCCACAACAAGTGCAGATATACCTTTGGTGTTACCATTGCAACCGCCTGCAAATTTAACTGAAGTTACAATTTCACCATCCAACTCAATATCTATTGAACGTGAGCAAACCCCATTTGTTTTATATGTATATGTCAATTTTTTTAGTCCTTTCATTTTTTAAATGTTACTTCTGAAAGTTTTTTACGCATATAATTGGTGATATCCGAAAAGACATCCTTATGCTCGCAAATGCCGTTTGGATGAGTGCATCCGCAGCTTCCATCACTATGACAACGGCTAAGACTTAAAGGGCCGTAAATTTCCTCAACAACCTGTAGCAAAGTAATATCCTCTGCGGGGCGTGCCAAAATGTATCCACCCTTATTTCCCTTAAAGGATTTAACAATACCGCCCTGAACTAATCTGTGAAGTATTTTTAGGGTAAATCTTAGAGTCACACCTGTTTTTTCAGCTATACCGGCAGCATCTATTCTATCATCACTTTCAGCAAGACAGGATACTATGCGAATAGCATAATCGGTTTCACTATTTAAAATCATAATTCAAACCCTATTTATCCTTAAACTTATTGCTTCTTACAGGATGACGAAGTTTACGAAGAGCCTTTGCCTCAATCTGACGAATTCTCTCACGGGTAACGTTAAACTCGCTACCAACCTCTTCCAAGGTATGACAACGTCCGTCTTGAAGGCCAAAACGAAGACGAATAACAGATTCCTCTCTGGGAGTTAAGGTATGAAGTACGCTATCAATATCCTCATTGGTTATGGTTTTAAGTGCAGCCTCATCGGGAGCCATTGCATCTTCATCACGGATAAAGTCCATAAGTCGGCTATCCTCCTCGGGGCCGATGGGAGTTTCCATAGAAACGGGCTCTTGTGCCACACGCATAATCTCACGAACTCTCTCAACAGAAAGCTCCATTCTCTCTGCAATGATTTCTTCGGTAGGCTCCTGACCATTTTCGTGTAAAAGTTGGCTTTGAACCTTTTTAAGACGATTGATGGTTTCAACCATATGAACGGGAATACGAATTGTTCTTGCTTGGTCGGCTATTGCACGGGTGATTGCCTGACGAATCCACCAGGTTGCGTAGGTAGAAAATTTAAAGCCTTTAGTATGGTCGAATTTTTCTACCGCTTTAATAAGACCAACGTTACCCTCTTGAATTAAATCAAGGAAGTGCATACCTCTACCAACGTATTTTTTAGCAATACTTACAACAAGACGAAGGTTGGCTTCGGTAAGACGTTTTTTTGCTGAAGCGTCGCCCTCGCATATGCGACGAGCAAGATCAATTTCCTCATTACCGCTAAGGAGAGGTACACGACCAATCTCCTTTAAATAAACCTTAACGGGGTCATCCAAAGAGATAGAATCTATATTAGAGATATCTTCGTCTAAATTCTCGGCATCTAATTCTTCAAGAGCAAGTTCATCTAAAGTAGGCTCATCAAAATCGAGATCCAAAACAGGTGGCTCGGCAGAGAGTATATCCACATCATCGGGAATACTGTCTATATCGCCGAATTCGTCATGCTCTTTTTCAAACTCGTCATTCTCTTTAATCTTTGCATTTGTCTCATCGGCTGTTTTTGCAATATCCTTATTATTCATAATCAGTTACTCCTTTTTTTGTTCTGAATTAGTTTTTCCATTTGTTTTGCCCAATCATCATCTGAAAGCCTACCCGCCTCAGTTGGTGTTGTGCTGATTTTCTCATTCTCCAAAACCTCTATTGCGTCGTCGAGACTTTTTTGAGGGTCTACAAAGGGACCTTTACTATTTTGAAGGGAAGATATATATCCCATTTCTTCGGGAGAAAATTCATCGCCGAAAAAAGAAATATCAAATTTACCACTAGGACCCTTTATGCTTTGCTCCACCGCGGTAAATATACGACGGTTTATTGATGAAAGCATATTTTCCGCCGTGAAATTTTCTAGTTTTAAAAGCAAATCGGGATGTGCCATTAAAACTGCAAGGATCGTTTCCTCAGCTAATGCTGCAAGTTTATTGGTGCGTTTTAAGGAGTTCACCTCATCATTTTTATAAACAGGCTTTATTATTGCACCTATTTCTTTTTTCTTTTGCACCTTTTCCCTTTCAAGGCGGATTTTCTCTACTTCTTTAACTAAGGTTGATTTAGTAATACCATACTGTTCTGAAAGACGGCCTGCGTATAGGTCAACGGTTATTGGATTATTAACCGTTGCAAGGGCTTTAGCGGCCAGATTTAAATACTTCGCTTTACCATCAGCGGTGTTGGTATCAATTCCCTCTGCCGCCATAAACAGTTTATATTCAATCTCATTAACCGCACCCTCCAAAACCGCTTTAAAACGTTCGGGGCCGTTTTTCTTAATAAATTCGTCGGGGTCTTTACCATCGGGAACGGCAAGCACCCTTACTTTTAATCCTGAATCGCTAAGCACCTCTGATGCCCTTGCTACCGCCTTTTGACCTGCGGCATCGCTATCAAAGCCTAATACGATTTCATTTGTATAACGGGCAATCATACGTGCTTGCTCACTTGTAAAGGCGGTACCTAAGGTACCGATTGTATTTTCGAAGCCCGCCTTATGGAGGGAAACAACGTCCATATTGCCCTCAACAACCAAAAGTTGTTTAGCACAATGATTTTTAGCAAAATTAAATCCAAAAAGGGTTTTGCTTTTTTTATAAACGGGAGTATCGGAGGTGTTTACATACTTACCGCCTTTTTCCTCATTGGGGTGACGTCGACCGCTAAAGCCCACCACCTTGCCGTTTATTTCAATAATCGGGAACATAACCCGATTTCTGAACCTATCGTAATAACCGCCTTTTGAACCCTTGGTAATTACGTTAGCCTGCTCCATATCTGTAAGAAAAAAACCTTTTGATTTTAAATGCTTTAAAAGTGAGTCCCATTCATTTGGAGCGGCACCAAGGCCAAAATGCTTTATGGTTTTTAAATCCAATCCCCTACCAAGTAAATAATCCAGAGCCCATTTACCCTCGGGAGTAAAAAGATGATTATGGAAAAACCGTGCAGCCTCTTTATTTATTTCATAAACCTTTTTTTTAAGTTTAAGATAGGAATCGTCGTAATCGCCCTCGGGAATGGTTACACCCGCTCTATCAGCAAGTTTTTTAACTGCCTCTACATAATCCAAATTCTCTATTTTACGAATGAATCCAAAAACGTCACCACCTGCACCACAACCAAAACAATAAAAGGAGCTTGTATCAGTATAGACGGTAAAGGATGGCGTTTTTTCATTGTGAAATGGGCAAAGACCGTTTAAGTTTCTACCCGCTCTTTTTAAATTAACGTAGGATGAAATAACATCATCAATGGGGTTTTTGTATTTAATTTCCATAATTACCTCTTCGGGTATTCTCAAACGATCACCTCATTTCGACTATAATATATAATAATATGTATAATGTACCAAAAAACGGACTTAACTATGTTTATACATCCAATGCCCAAGATTTTGGAATAAAGAACTGCTTGTATACCTCAATTGCGTAATGGTCGGTCATACCTGCTATATGATCTAAAACGGCACGCTCCAAGCCCTCTGCTTCAACAACAACCTTATATTCAGATGGCAATTTTTCGGGATTTTTAATTATATACTCATAAATTCCCGTAAGCAAACCCGAAACCTTGCTCTCCTCGCCCTTAGCAATGGGATTGGTATAAACACGCTCAAAAAGAAAATTATGAAGCTTGTCAAACTGCTCCCAAATCTCCTTATCCATAACAATATCATCAATACTGTTAAAAATAACCGATTTTACCATTGTGTTTATTCGTTCGCTTTTGGAGTAACCTAAAACGTCACATATCTCAGGTTCAATATCGCTTTCCTTAATGATTCCTGCACGTACAGCATCATCAATATCATGATTGATATAAGCAATTTTATCCGAAATGCGAACCACTCTACCCTCAAGACACTTGGAAAAATCCCCCTTGGTATGGTTTAAAATGCCATCAAGCACCTCGGCGGTAAGGTTAAGTCCCTTAAAGTTTTTTTCAAGTCGCTCGCAGACCCTTACGCTTTGCTCAAAATGATGAAATCCCGATACCGAGATATCGTTTAAAGCACGTTCACCTGCATGGCCGAAAGGAGTATGACCCAAATCGTGACCCAGAGCAATTGCCTCGGTTAAATCTTCATTAAGGCGAAGAGCCCTTGAAATAGTGCGAGCAATCTGTGCAACCTCCAGGGTATGGGTAAGACGAGTGCGATAATGGTCGGACTCGGGAGATAAAAACACCTGTGTTTTATGTTTTAAACGGCGAAAGGCTTTACAATGGATAATTCTATCTCTATCACGCTGAAAGGCAGTTCGCACGTCACACTCAGGCTCATAATTTTTTCTGCCCTTGCTCAAGCTGCTTAACACCGCTTTACTACTAAGGGTATTGGCCTCAATTCTTTCTGTTAAAATGCGAATGTTATCCATTTATTTCACCGCCTTTTTCATTATTACATATATTATTAGACAAAAACTTTAAAAACCCTTTATTTTTTTACTAAAATCCCATAAAAATATCTTCTGCATCTTTAAAAGGGATTCTTGCACAGAATTTATCGGTGCATTTTAGATTCAAATCATCATAAAGTTCCGATTTAACCGCTACTTTTAATGAAACGTTATCTAAAAAATCGGTGGAAAGAATTTTAACGTCAAACTCCTCTAATAGTTTTAAAAGCATATCATAATCACTATAATTACATCTGATTTCAAAACTTTTTGCAGGGAGAATTTCAACAACCTCGGCATTTTGGAGGGCCAATCTTGCGGCATCGGAATAGGCTCTGACAAGACCGCCGGTGCCAAGGAGTATTCCGCCAAAATATCGGGTTACAACAATTGCGATATCAACAATCTCGGAATGGTTTATAACCTCCATTACCGGGAGTCCTGCGGTGGAATGAGGTTCGCCATCATCAGAAAAACGCTTGGTGGAATTTTCGCGAATTGAAAAGGCGTATACATTGTGCCTTGCATCCCAATACTTTTTTCGCATAGCGGCGATAAAATCGGTTGCCTCTTTTTCGGTTTTGCAAGGGCAAATGGTAGCAATAAATCTTGAATGTTTTACTTCTATTTCAGCACTACAAATTTCATTTATTGTTTTATAGCCTTTCAAAACCTTTACACCCCATTTTTATATAATTATCCATATTTAAGTAATTATATCATTTTTTATACTTTTAAGTCAATACAAAAATTCGCATTTTTTGGCTAATTTTAGGCTTTTAAATCTATTTTGGCAGAAAGGCACAACAAAAACCACCTTTTTTTACGAAAAAAAAGCTTTTAAACATATTATTTTATTCATCTTTAAATTTTTAGGTAAGTTTTTACAAAAAATTTAAAACTTTTATTGATTTTTATAACAACTTATGCTAATATAGATATGTATTATTATATACTGAAGGAGATTTTAAAATGAAAAGTTCTGTTTTTCGTAAGACCTTAGCTCTATTTTTGTGTCTTTTCCTTGCACTCAGCACCTTTACAGTAGACGTTTTTGCTGCCGGCGAAGATGCTGATATCGATATGGGAGACGATAACGTAATCTCAACCCTTATCGCAGAAGCTTATGTTGATAATGCAAGCGGAAGCGATTCAAACGACGGTTCCCAGGAAAATCCGTTTAAAAATTTAGCTAAAGCAATTGAACGCGTGGCTGACGGTGGTACAATTTATATTGTTGGTACATACTCTGTTCCATCAGATTTCAGTTGGAAAACCAGAAATAACACCAATCCCATTACCATTACAGGTGGTACACTTGCATTATCTACCGATTTAGTTATTGGTTTCAATACTACGTTTAAAAACATCACCATCAATGGTGGTAAAGCCCTTTACGCTAACGGAAAAAGCCTTACCTTTGATACAGGTGTAACTGCTTCGGCTGTAACAGTTTATGGTGGTAACGAAACCGGTGAAGCATTAGAGTCCACCAATATTACCATCAATGGCGGTACATTAGGTACCGTATATGGCGGTAGTTCAGTAAGCTGTTCCATTAATCAAGTAAACCTTACCGTTAACGGCGGTACTATTACCAACGTATATGGCGGTAACAAAGCAGGTTCACTCACCGGTAATGTTACGGTTGATATTAAAGGCGGTACTATTAACAACTCTATTTTCGGTGGTTGTTATAATGATTTTAATAAAGGCAGTATCATCTCAAGTGCCAAATGGAATACCAGCTATTATGTAACCGGCAAAATAAACCTTATTCTTCACGAAACAGCTACTCTTGCTATGGAATCAGGTGATAGATCTATCTTTGCACATAGCCGCGGTGCCCTTCAAACTTCTGAAGTTTCCAATATAATCTTCTTCTCTGAAAGTTTTTATAATAACACCAAGTTGGCTGCATCTGCTTACACCGGCAGTGGTACTTGGGGATCAAAAACTATTAAGGATATGATGGGTGCAAATAAAGAAAATGCTGCTGACTACATTCACATTCACACTACTACCAAAGACGATGCTGCTGCTACCATCACAGAGGGCTGCGAAATAAAAATCCCAACAGATACTGCTACAATTTGTGGTAACCGTGTAGCAAAACTTGTTATTCCAAAAACATCTTATGGTTATACCGGTGAGGCTATTACACCCGCAACCGTAACATATACCGGTGGTAACTTAGCTTCAGGCGAGCCCGTTATCACCTATTCTAACAACCTTAATCCCGGTACTGCAACTGCAACTATGACATACAATGGTTTTTCTGTTTCTAAAACCTTTACAATCACTAAAGGTAAACAATCTGCTCCTAAAGGACTTTCAACCAGCCCAGAAACCATCAGTGGCAAGAAAGATGGTATTATCAACGGACTTACAACCGAAATGGAAATCAGCACCAACGGCACTGATTATACTGCAGTAACAGATACTACTGCTGAATTTGAAGCAGGCACTTACTACGTTCGCTACAAAGAAACAACAACCCTTAATGCATCAAGTGCAGTTGAACTTGTTGTAGCAGCAGGTAAAAAGCTTACCGTTACATACGTTGCAGACGGAACGGTAATTGATACCCAATACGTTGATTACGAGGCTGACGTTGTTGCCCCTGCAATCCCCTCAAAAACTGGTTATATTTCTGTTATGTGGGATTATGAAGCAAAGGACGTAACCGAAGACCTTACCATTACTGCTATTTATACTATGATTGCAGATACCAACAACGACGGTAACGTTAACCTTAAAGACCTTATCACCCTTGCCCGTTACGTAGCAGGTTGGGAAAATACAAATGCAAACACATACGCACTTGATATTGATGGCAACGGTGAAATTAAGCTTGCTGATGTAACCGTTCTTGCCCGTTATCTTGCCGGCTGGAACGAAACAATTTCAAACAAGCCTTTTCTTGGATAAGAAAAATTCCTTTTAATAAATCTTAAATTCAAAAAGAGATGGAGCGAAAACTCCATCTCTTTTTTTAGTATGCAAAAGATTTTTTAAAGACTTTTATAAAATGTTAGATTAACAGATTATGCTTTATTTACGCTACCGAAAAGCTTCATTTTCTTTTCGGTTTCAAGCTTAATAGCTTCAATCATATTGGGTATTAAATCGGTGATACCATAACCCTTTTGATAGGTTTCATAAGCGGCATTTGAAGCGGCACAGTTAATATCGGTAAAAATATTAATCTTGGAAATACCGCCTGCGATGGTGTTTTTAAAATCATCATCACTAAGACCTGAACCACCGTGAAGCACCAATGGAGTAGGAATTGTATTAGCAATTTCTGCAAGACGCTCTAAATCAAGCTTGGGCTTGCTTTTGTATGCACCGTGAGCAGTACCAATGGCAACTGCCAAAGCATCAACGCCCGTACCATCAACAAAAAGTTTCGCTTTATCAGGCTCGGTATAGATGCTCTTATCACCCTCACCGTCACCCTCTGCGCTACCGTCATTAGCACCAACGTGACCGAGCTCACCCTCAACTGTGATGCCCTTGGAATGTGCTTTTTTAACCATTTCTGCAACGGCTTTTAAGTTACCGTCAAAATCAAGTGTAGAGCAATCGTACATAATGGAACTAAAACCTAAATCCATTGCAAGGTTAACCTTTTCCTCGGTAAGACCGTGGTCAAAATGAAGAACAACAGGTACACTTGCACGTTTTGCCATATCGGTAAGTAAGGGGGCAAGCTCGCGAAGTCCACCATAAGGAAGTAAAACTTCAGCGGTACCAATAATAACCGGAGATTTCATCTCCTCTGCGGCACCAAGAACGCCTCTAGCCATTTCAAGGTTGATTGTATTAAAAAGACCAACTGCGTATTTATTTTTCTTTGCATCAAGCAAAACGTCGTTTAAATTTACAAGCATTTTTATTACTCCTATTACTCAAAATCTGCAAGACGATTTATTCTTTCGTCTGTAAAAACATCATATTCATCATGACTTGTGGTAGAAAATTCGCTTATAACGGCACCCTCGTGGCCTGTGGTGAACCAATGGAAGGTGTTGGGATTTATTGTATACTGCTCGCCGGGGTTAAGCTCAATTTCATGCCAAACGGTAAAAACATTTTCATATCCCTCAGGGGCTTTGCATTTAGGCGCTTTTGCGGGTTCTCCCTCAACGTAGAGAAAAACCTTACCATAGCGGCAACGGAAGGTTTCCTGCTTGCCCATATAGCCAATTTCAGGCATAGGCTTATGAGAATGCTCGGGGCAGGTTTGATGCGGTAAAAGCACCATTTCCTTTGCACAATAATAATCGGTATTAACGTATGTAATAATGGAAAGCCCGATTTTTTCAAAATCATCAAGACCAAGTTCAACAATCTCAATATTTTTTGATTCTTCAGGGGAAATTACAATATTAGCCTTTTTGTACATTTCTCGTGCTTTTTCACGATACTGCTCCGCAACCTCTTTTTTCATACTAAAACTCCTTTACAAAGTATTTTCTTCCATAAATTTTAAGGTTTCATCAATGGAAAGGATGCCGGTTGACGCACCAACAGCCATAATGCAATGAGTCCCAACAGCATTTCCAAACCTGGCAGAGCGTTCGAAATCCCAACCTTGAGCCAGACCGGCCAAAAAGCCTGCACAGAAAGAATCGCCTGCACCTGTGGTATCAACGGGTTTAACGTTTTTGTAGGTTGGATAGATTTTACCCTCTTCCCCATCGGGTTGAACGTAAGCACCATCAGCACCTACCTTAATTATAACGTTCTTAACGCCCTTCTTAAAGAAAAAGTCGGCAATTTTTGTAAGTTCAGTTTCACCCGAAAGCTTGACAGCCTCATCATAGCTTGGCATAAAAATATCAATATGCTCGAAAACGCCTTCAAGTTTTGGAAGCCAAATATCATCAAAATCCCAAGCAGTATCAAATACTGTAAGCTTGCCGCGTTTTTGACATTCTTTTAAAAACTCAGCACAAGGAGTACCATCAAAAGAGGTTAGTAGCATAGCACCGGTATAAAAAACTATATCGCACTCATCCACAACATTCCAATTGATATCATCAAGACAATAATCAGCACCTGAGGCGGGATTATAAAGAAAACTTCTCTCCCCCGTTGACTGAATACACGCAATAGAAAGGGTTGTTGGTGCAGGGCCTTTGGTAACGACTGCAGAAATATCTACGTTATACTTTTCAAGCTCGGATTTGATAAACTCGCCATAAAAGTCCTCGCCTACACGGCACGAAACCGCAACGGGAACACCAAGTTTGCCTAAATCGATACCGCAGTTGGTGGCACAACCGCCAACGCAGGTGGTTATAGACTCCACACTTCTAAGGGTGCCTGGAGTTGGAACGCTATCCACCGGTTTCACCAAAATATCGGTTGTAACGCTTCCGCAACATAAAATTTTTTTCATAAACACACCTCAATTATAGTAAATTGACTTTATTATTA
Organism: Acutalibacteraceae bacterium; assembly: GCA_045534095.1. GTDB lineage: Bacteria > Bacillota > Clostridia > Oscillospirales > Acutalibacteraceae > UMGS1279. The sequence continues at coordinate 12,389 of JAZSJA010000111.1, forward strand.
TAATAGTATATAATAACAATAATGTCAAGTATTTTTCTTTTAGTCGGAGGATAAAAATGAAGCGTGGAATGAATGGTAGCGATATAAAACGCACTAACCGTGGTTTATTTTTAAAAAACATTGCTCTTGGGAATGCTGTTTCCAGAATTGAGCTGGCAAAGCTTACAGGACTTACAAAAATGACAGCCGGTAATATTGCTCAAGAACTTATTTCTATGGGAATTATAAAAGAATGCGGCCCAATATACGCCGGCGCCACCGGTCCCGCACCCCAAAAATTGAGTATTGATGAAAACGCCCCAAAAATTATTGGTATTTATATATCTCGTGACGAACTTGTTTTCAGCTTGGGCAATATTTCGGGTGATATAATTCAAAAAAATAATATTCCTCTTTCAAACGAAACCTCTGACTCAATCGCACAAAAACTCATATCCGGAATAAAAAAAGTTGTAAAATCACAAAAAAACAAAATTTTGGCTATTGGCGTTGCTATGATAGGCCCTATTGACAGTGATGGTGCTATTGTAGACTCCCCTAACTTTTTCGGCATTGAAAAGTTGGCAGTTAAAGAGATAATTGAAAGCAACTTTTCTTATCCAACAATCATTTGCAACGATATTAGCGCTGCCGCCGTTGCCGAGCATTTAAAAAGTGACAAAAAGCTTTCTAACTTTGTTTTTATCGGTAACTCCAACGGTCTTGGTGCCGGAATAATTCAAAACGGCGAGCTTATGACATCCGGCGATTCATTTTTAGGTGAATTTGGTCATATTACAATTGATATTAACGGAGGAAAATGCCCCTGCGGAAATACCGGTTGTTTAGAGCTTTACGCTTCACACACCGTACTTTTAAAAAGACTTAGTAACATAGTTGGCAAAAAAGTTACCGCCAAAGATTTCGAAGAACTTTCAAAAAATCCGGAATGCGATAAAGTATTCACCGATATAGCCGAAAAACTTGCAACCGGTATGATAACAATAATAAACCTTTTGCGACCTGATTCATTTATTCTAGGCTACGAAGGCTATTACCTACCCGACAAATATGTAAATATTATTGAAAACAAAATCAATAGTCTGCGTTTTTTAAAGCAAGATAAAAAAATAAAGGTTTTAAAAGCTACGCTTAAAGCCGATTCAGCAATATTTGGTAGTATAGCTGTTGTTTTAAGAGAGATTTTCAAGGGCGAATTATTATTTAATAACTGATAATAAGCTTCATATTTTCGAGCTGTTTTTATTCAAAATAACAAAAAAGAAAATATTTTTAAAAAATGCAAAAAAACTGTTGACATATACTCAAACAGATGATATAATAATTAGCGTTGTGATTGAAGTTGCAATACATATTAAATGCGAGTGTGCTGGAATCGGCAGACAGGCACGTTTGAGGGGCGTGTGTCTTTGGCGTACGGGTTCAAGTCCCGTCACTCGCACCATATGATCAGGTTCTGTTTTTTGAACATTTTTTCGAAAAACAGAACTTTTTCTTTTTACAAACCCTTTATTTATGCGTGTTCACATTCTCCAGTCGATTTTTGCTGATCTTAAAAAAATTTAAAATTGAAAATAAAAAATTTATTAATTGCCGCTATATCAACACCCCTTTCTCATTTGTTTTTACCGTATAATTCCTCAAATCTAACCGGTGATTTGTAAGCCAAAGTACTATGAGGGCGGCACTCATTATAGAATTTCATGTATTCATCAACAGACTTTTTAAAGTCGTTTTCCGATGTATAGTTTCTCCTATATGCTTCCTCCTTTTTGAATATAGCAAAGAACGATTCCATAACGGCATTGTCGTATGGCCTTCCGGAATTTGAAAACGATTGAGTAACAGATCGTTCACGCAAAGCTTTTTGAAATGTTTCCGAGATATACTGCGATCCTCTATCACTATGGAACATCAGACCTGCAGGACTTCCACGCTTTTCAAATGCTTTTTTGAATGTTGCTGTAACTAAATTGGTACTACATTTTTTCGAAACTTTATATTCAATGACTCTTCGCGAAAACAGATCTAAAATCACACACAGATATACCGGATAGTTCTTGAGTTTGAAATATGTAATATCACTAACCCACTTTTGATTTATACGTTCAGCTTTAAATTCTCTATTCAACAAATTGCGTTTCATTCGTTCTTGCTGCCGACGATAACTACTTTTAGCTCCATGTTGAATACACTCAAGACCCAATTCATCCATAATCCTTCTTACCCTGCGTGTGCTTACTGTGACTCCGTTTGCGGCTAATACTGCACTAATCTTTGCTGCTCCATACCGTTGTTGTCCTTCATCAAAAACCTCTTGTACTTTTAACATCATTTGCGCTTGTTCTTCTAAAAACTTGGTTCTATCTGCTTTTCTGAAAATATGGTTGTAAAATGTACCTCTGTCAACATTCAAAGCCTCGCACAGCTCTCGAACACTATATAATTCTGTTTGCTCATATAACTGTGCAAGAATCCTTAATCTTTTTTGTAAATCAATCTCATCAAACAATTTGGAAAGTTTGATAATCTCTAATAAATGTTGACTCCTCGCATATTTTCTTTTCAGTTCTTTAAATTCAGACAAAGTAAACTGTTCCTCCAAAGGCCCATGAATGGTGTAATCATTTACCCATCGAGCGACTGTTGATACGGCAACATTATATTTTTCTGCTGCAAAGACTAATGAGTGTTTCTTTTCGTAGCAAGCTACAACTTGTTTTTTAAATTCCTCGGGATACTGTTTTGACATGGTAAAAACTCCTTTCAATTACTGAAAGTATTTTACCATAATTCTGATTTTCCAAAAATCAGACCGAATGAAAACCGGAAATCTGACCGATTGGACTGTTTTTAAAATGCCGATTTCGGAATAAACTTTCATATTTTGCATACTAAATGCCGATTTCGGCATTTTCTTTTTTATAAACATTTTTTATGCATTTTCACATTCTCCAGTCTAATTTTTACTGATTCAAAATTATCAAACAAACAAATAACATCACTCCTTTCTTATTGGTTTTATCGTAAAACAGCACATGTTTACTATTGAAAAAATTTATGGTATAATATCATAAAAGATATTTATAAAAGCGAGGTGCCGAGGTTATGGCAGAAAAGAAATACATAATTGATAATGCCGAACTGATGGCAGAATGGGATTGGGAAAAGAATAATGAATTAGGTTTTAATCCAACCGAAATAACTAGTCATAGCGGTAAAAAAGTCTGGTGGATTTGTGTCAACGGACATTCTTTTGATGCTACGGTTGCAAATAGATCTAATGGCAGAGACTGTCCATATTGTTCTGGACATAAAGTGATATCTGGAACAAACGATTTAGCAACATTATACCCAAGTATCGTCAAAGAGTGGAATACAGCGAAAAATGGTGATTTATTGCCAACCATGGTGTCTACGGGTTCTGGAAAAAAAGTTTGGTGGAAGTGTCGCAAAGGGCATGAGTGGCAAGCGGTAATCAAAAGTCGAACAATAGAGCGCACAGGATGTCCTATTTGCAGATTGGAACAGCAGACTTCTTTTCCGGAACAAGCTATTCTTTTCTATTGTAGTCAAGTAACTCCATCCGAAAACAGAAATATGTACTTTGGAAAAGAAATTGATATTTATCTTCCGAAATATAGGATAGGAATTGAATATAATGGAATATTTTGGCACAAAAACAAAAATGATGCTGACAGAAGAAAAGTTGATTTCTTCGCCGATAAAAACATAAGAATCATTACAATTGCGGAAAGCAATCAAAATAATGTTTCTGGCGATATTATTGAGTATGTATACAGCTCTTCCAACAAAGATTCGCTAAATTGGGCAATTCAAACACTATTTGGATTAATTGGTTTAAACAAAGTTTCTATCGACGTTATAAACGATGCTTCCAAAATATATGAACAGTACATTACCATTGAAAAAGAAAATAGTTTGGCAAGTAAATATCCCGAAATCGCTAATCAATGGAACTACGAAAAGAATTTATCATTAAAACCTGAAATGATAATGCCTTCATCTAATAAAAAAATTTGGTGGAAATGCAGCGAAGGACATGAATGGCAGGCAACGATAGCCAACAGAAACAGTGGGAACGGATGCCCATATTGTTCAGGGCGCCTTGCTGTAAAAGGTAAAAATGATTTGCAAATACTTAATCCCGATTTAGCGAACGAATGGGATTTTGAAAAAAATGGCGATTTAAATCCAGAAGATTTTACTGCAAATAGTGGAATAAAAGTGTGGTGGAAATGTAGTAAAGGGCATGAATGGCAAGCAAGAATAGCTGATAGAAATAAGGGTCAATGCTGTCCTTATTGTTCCGGTAAAAAAGTTTTAAAGTGCTATAATGATTTGCAAACTACTAATCCAACTTTAGCAGAAGAATGGAATTATGAAAAGAATAAAGGACTTACCCCCTGGGATATGTCGCCAGGTAGTAATAAAAAAGTGTGGTGGAAGTGTAAAAAAGGACACGAATGGCAAGCATCGATAAATAATAGAAACAAAGGGCGTGGATGTCCATATTGTGCAGGAAAAAAAGTTTTAAAAGGTTTTAACGATTTGCAAACTGTTAATCCGGCATTAGCAAAACAATGGAATTATGAGAAAAACAACGGGTTAACACCTGCAGATGTAATGCCTAATAGCAATGAGAAGATATGGTGGAAGTGCAATAAAGGACACGAGTGGCAAGCATCGATAGCCGATAGAAACAGAGGGCGTGGATGTCCGTATTGTGCTGGTCAAAAAGTTATAAAAGGTGTAAATGATTTGCAAACAGTTAATCCAACATTAGTAAATGAATGGAATTATG